>CADCPP010000016.1 GCA_902803355.1 uncultured Lachnospiraceae bacterium
CTTATTCCATGATAGGGAGGGATTGCTTACGTTGCTGCCTCATGGTTCACAACCACCGGGGCGGCAGTTTTGCGGCGCCGGTTAGCCGCCGCTAACTACAGTATACAGATTTCCGGATTCCTGTCAAGCGTTTTTTTAAAAACTTTTGAAAAACCCTTCTTACTATGCTATGCTTATACTACTTTAATACCAGGAGGTCATACGATGTCTGTTCCGAAACGCAGCGAAGTCCCTGTGGAATACACCTGGGATCTGAGTCATATTTTCCCGAGCGATGAAGATTGGGAGACAGAACGCCTTGCTATTCAGGAAAAAATTCCTGAGATCACCGCCTTTAAGGGCAAGTTGTCCGATGCAAAAATGCTTCTTGCCTGGTTTCGGCTTAACGATGAACTGGCTGTCCGTCTGTCCAAGCTCCATGGTTATGCTTCCATGCACAGCGACGAGGATACCGCAAACAGCACGTATCAGGCTATGAACGGCAAAGCGACGAGCCTGTACGTTGCCATAGGCAGCGCCGCCAGCTTTTCCACGCCCGAGATCATGGCGATCTCCGAGGAAGATCTGGAGCAGTTTTACCGTGAAGTGCCCGAGCTCGAAGGCTATCGCCGCTCGCTGTTTCTGCTTCGCCGCCTGAAGGATCATATCCTTTCCCCCGCTGAAGAAAAGCTGCTGGCTGCCGCACGGGATATGGCCGGCGCGCCGGATGATATCTGCAGCATACTGCGCGATGCCGAGCTCCGCTTCCCCGAGGTAAGCGATCCTGAAGGAAACGTCCACCCGCTCACGAACGGCAGTCTGGTACCCCTGCTTGAACATCCGGACCCTGCTTTCCGCCTCAAGGTCTTCAATACCTACTATGACCGCCTGGGCGAGTACAAGGCAACCATCGCTTCCACGCTGAATGCCCAGTTCAAATCACTGAAATTCTTTGCAAGTGCGCGCAAATATCCCGATACGCGGGAAGCCGCGCTGAACAGCCATGAGGTCCCCGTCAGCGTCTACGACAGCCTGATCACCGCGGTCCACAACAATCTGGAACCGATGCACCGGTACGTGGCGCTGCGTAAGAAGCTGCTCGGCGTTGAGACCCTGCACATGTCCGATGTCTACGCGCCCATCATTGCCGATGCCGCCGTCAAAGTGCCTTACGAAGAGGCGGTGCAGACCGTTACCGAGGCGCTCTCCGTTCTCGGCGATGATTACATTGCCGTCGTAAAAGAAGCTTTCGAAAACCGCTGGATCGATATCTATGAAAATGAGGGAAAGCGCGGCGGCGCCTATTCCTCCGGTACCGGCTGGCCGCACCCCTATATGCTGCTCAACTACAAGGACAATCTGGACTCCATGTTCACCCTGGCGCATGAGATGGGGCATTCCATGCATACCTGGTACAGTGTGAAGAACCAGCCCGTTGCGACTGCTGATTATGTGATCTTTGTGGCTGAGGTGGCCTCCACCTGCAATGAGGTCCTGCTTATGAAGTATCTGCTCGGCAGGACCACGGATAAGAAGGAGCGCGCTTATCTGATCAATCACTTCCTGGATTCCTTCAAGGGAACGCTGTACCGTCAGACCATGTTTGCCGAATTTGAATGGGAAATGGGCAGGCTCTGCGAGGCAGGCGAAGTCCTGACCGCCGATGTGCTCTGCGAAAAATACAAAGCGCTGAACGCGCTCTATTACGGTCCGGAAATGGTCTCCGATGACAGGATCGCCCTGGAATGGGCCAGGATCCCGCATTTCTTCTACAACTACTATGTCTTCCAGTACGCCACCAGCTTCGCCGCTGCCATGGCCATTGCGCCGAAGATCCTGGAAGAAGGTGCCCCGGCCGTGGAGCGTTATAAACAATTCCTCTCCGGCGGCTGCTCGCAGGATCCGATCTCTCTGCTAAAGATCGCCGGCGTGGATATGAGCACCCCGCAGCCCGTGGAAGAAGCGCTGAAATTCTTCTCCTCGCTCGTGGACGAAATGGAAGAGCTGACAAAAGAAGCCTGAGACTGATAAAAAAAATCGAAAAAAAACTTGCTTAACGCGGAGCTTTCAAGTATACTTCAGACGTTCAGGCGCGCAGCGCTCTTCAGCAATCAGGGAGGGAGCACAGTACTATGAAGCAAAAGGAAATCTCCGCGCTTTCTTTACGTCTTATTGCCGATTTCTTTGACGGTTCCGCAGAGCCGCTGATCGGGTATCTCAGCGAAGGGGTCCTCTGGGTCGGTCCGAAGGACAATCAGATCGTACGAGGCAAAGAAGAACTCGCCTCTATTCTGCACCACGCAAAGCAGCACAGCCGCTATACGCTCAGTGATATTTCCACTCAGTCCGCACCCGTAGGCAAGAAAGGCGTCAATCTTCTGCTGTTCTATGACGTGATCATCCGCAAGCCGGACGGCAGCACGCACATCGGACGGCAGCGTACGCTGATCGCCTGGGAACTGGAAAAGCTTTCCGAACAGCCGGATGCCGAGGTCGGGCCCCGTATCGTCATGATCCTGGTCTCCAACGCCATGGCCATGCTGAAGACGGAAGATGATCTTTCCTTACCGGACAGCGCAAAATCCTCTGTGCGTGCAGCGTCTGATGAAGATTCCCTCTCCCGGCGCATTCTTGTGCGCGGCATCAAAGACGAGTCTCATTATCTTGACGCCGGCAGCATTCTGTATATCGAAAGCACAGACAGCAGCCATCACAGTCTGGTGCATACCACAAGCGGGGAGCTCCCCTGTCTGGACAGGCTCACCGTACTCGCCAGTCAGTACAGCACGCAGTTTCTGCGCTGCCATGCCTCTTATCTGGTGAACCCGTATTACGTTGCCAGCCTGAAACGCTTTTCCCTGACCCTGTCGGACGGCACCATCCTTCCGGTGCCGGAAAAGAAATATACCTCCTTTAAGAAAGCCCTGAACGAATGGGCCGTCGGAAGGTCATAAGCATCTGCAAAATGCAAAAACCGCTCTCCCTCGGGAGAGCGGCTTTTTATGTTCCGGCGATCAGACATTAAAGATGCTTCCGCCGATGAATTCCTTCAGCAGGGAATTCTGCGGAACCTGCGTAGAATCCGTCGCCAGGAAATAGTTGAAGAAGCGCAGCAGGCGTCTGGCCTCCGAAAAGGCCGGGGAATCCTCGTCGATCCCGAACAGCAGCTGTTCCGCATAGGATTTCAGAACAGAAAGTTCATACACCAGAGAGGAATTGAAGACCACATCGGCGCTTTCCTGATACGGGAAGATATTCTTCTCTTCCCCGTGACGCACGCTTGCCCAGCGGCCGATGGTCGCTTCCGCCGTATAGCCGCGGGTCCTCGCATCCCTGACCATGCGGCGGATGAGCCGGCCGTCCGAAGTCGGGATACGGTTGTGTTCATCCACATTGATGGTAGTCAGAGCGGAAATGTAGATCTTGAATTTCTGCTCCGCGGGGATCTGATAGCTCAGCGCCTCGTTCAGGCAGTGGATGCCCTCGATCACCAGGATATCGTTTTCTCCCAGCTTCAGGGAATTGCCCTTATATTCCTGCATGCCCAATTTGAAATTGAAGGTGGGCAGCTGTACCTCTTTGCCGGCAAGCAGCTCCAGCATGTCACGGTTGAACTGCTCCGTATCGACTGCCTTGATCGACTCGAAGTCGAAATCCCCCTTCTCGTCCCGCGGCGTACGGTCGCGGCTCACAAAATAATTGTCCACCTCGATGGGGTGCGGCCTCAGGCCGAGCCCGCGCAGCTGAACGGACAGGCGGTGGGAAAAGCTGGTCTTTCCGGAGGAAGACGGCCCGGCGATCATCACGCATTTCACGGAAGGCCGCTCGGCGATCATCGTGGCGATGGAGGCGATCTTCATCTCCTGCCTGGCCTCCGCCATCAGGATCATATCCGCGATCTCGTTCTTCGCGATCTTGCGGTTGATGCTGCCGACCGTATCCAGGTCCATTTCCTCGCACCAGTCGGCAGTATCCTGCAGCACGTCGAAGAGCTTCTTCTGCGGACTGATGGGCTCCACGATCTCCGGTGCGCTCTGCTTTGGCATGAGCAGTGCCATCCCCGCTTCATAAGGCACCACATTGAAGTACTTTAAATAAGCGGTGGACGGAACGGTAAAGCCGTAGAAATAATCCACGTAATCGCCGATATTGTAGAGATTGACGGTAGAACTGCGGCGGAAGCGAAGCAGGTCATCCTTGTCCTTCATGCCTACCTCGCGGAAATACTGCCTGGCGACGTCCACATGAACGCTCTGCTTTTTGATCGGCAGGTCCTTTTCCACCAGCTCGCGCATGCGCGCCTTCAGCTTCTCGGTATATTCTTCGGTCACCGCGCGGCGGTCCTTGAACTCCACATAATAGCCGTTGATCACGGAAAACTTGACCAGGAACTGCTCTTCTTCATAGCCTGAGGAAAGATCGTGGATGGCCTTGCCCAGCAGCATCAGCATGCTGCGTTCGTAGGTCAGCATCCCGTCCCGCTCCGCGGCGGTGATAAAATGCACGGTCTCATTGTTGGAGACGGTCTTGAACAGCTCCTTCAATTTGCCCCGGACCTTGCAGAGAACGATGCGGTGATCGTATTCCGACTGGATCCTTTCCGCTATGGCACGGTAGGAGGTCCCAATGGGAACCTCGATTTTTTTATTCTTGTCGTAGGTGATCTCGATCATGGGGTCTCCTTATCTGGGGTGGTCAGAACTTTCTGCCGCTTCCGGAATGCGAGCTGCCCGACGAAGACGTATGGCCGCCGCTGTAGGTCGAGCCTCCGCTGCTTCCGCCTTCCGATGAAGAGCTCTTGCTCTGCGGGCTGTAGACCCGGGACGTTGTCACGCCCACATAGACATCATTTCCGCTGTTTACACGGAAGCTGCCGTCGACCAGATAGTCATTCGAGTTGAAGGCAGTCCGCACGGTCTTCATGCTGGCAGACGCACTGCCGCGGGAGATCGCGCCGGGGATCAGTCCGCCGAGTGCAGCCATCACGATCCCCATGATCCAGCTTCCGCTGCTGTGCGGGATCCGGTTGTTTTTCAGTGCTTTTTCCAAAAGGCTCAGATACTTCTCCGCTCCCTTTGCCGCGCCGCCGGCAGCCGCCTCCCCGCTCATGTCAAGCAGCCGTTCCACGGTCTCATAATCATTCAGGCAGGAAGGCACTTCTCCTTCGGTATACAGCAGCTGACTGCCATCGCCGAACATCACGAGCAGAATGCCGGAATAGTCGCTGTAGAGGCCGTAGCCGCCGTACTGATAGAAGGCCTGGGCGTAGGCGTTTTTGCCCATGCCGCAGTCATTTTTCGCCGCATGGATTACCACGTCGACGCCGTAGGTATCGGAGAGATCCTTCGCCTTCTGCTGCAGGGCAGATGCCTCACTGCCGGCAAAGAGGCCGGCATTATCCACGATCCGCGCGGCGGAAGCGTTGCGTTCCCGCACCCAGACTGCCTGCTCTTCCACCGTGGGATACCAGAGCGGAGCAAAAGGAACGCCGTAGACGAGCCAGGTGCCCACGTTTCCGACCCAGTCGATAACGCCTTCGGCATAGCGGCCGGAGACCATGTAATCGTAAAGGGCATCATCCAGCGCATTGGCCACGGTCTCCGTGTACAATACCGGACCGCTGCTGACCGCGGGATCCAGTCTTCCGGTCACGCTGGTCCACCAGCCGCGGTTGCCCGCTTCCATGCAGATAAACAGCACGATGCCGTCACGGTCCTTCCCGAAGCCGTAGCCGTTGTAATCATAGAAATCGTCCGCGTACTCCCTGTGGCTCATGCCATAGGAGGAGCTGTCTGTGACGACCACGATATCCGCGCCGCCGCGGGCCGACTGCGTTCCGATGGCCTGCAGGATGGCGGCTTCCTCTTCATCAGTAAAGATATCCGCATAGTCAGCCACGCGGGGAGCCGTGGCATCGGTAAAGAACTGGAAGTTCGAGGTATCCTGAGGATACCAGAAGGGCTTATCCGATTCCGCAGCGGGTCCGGGCGCGATCAGAAGAGGCGCACCGTCCGCCTTCACGCTGCCAAACGGCAGCAGGGTCAGAAGCGCCAGCAGAGCGATCCACAAGACTTTCTTTTTCATCGCAAGCCTCCTTCCTTCAGTGCAGGAACAGCAGCCAGTTGACTGCCATGAGCACGGCGGCCCCGATCGCCCACCATTTCAGGAAGAAGCGGGTCTTTAAGGCCTTGTCTTCCGGAAGTGTGCCGACCACCTTTCCGGTCTGTCCGTTTACCGCGAAGCTGTATGCCTGGTTGTTCCACTTGATATCGAACACATAGACCGGCAGCAGAACGAAGCGCGCCGTGGAGTTTGACATATCCAGGTGCGAGCGGTGATTCAGATTCACGTCCGAATAGCCTGCCGTGGTATTGGTCATGGCTATGGTCACCGCGCTGTTGTAGACGCGGCGGTCCGTGCGGGCCTTCATTTCCTTCGCGTTCTTGTCCCAGCGGTCTGCCACGTAGCCGGCCAGATAATCGGTGTTGAAGGCCTTCATGGCGCTGAAATCGAAGGGCTCCAGCGAATCCATCAGGGCGTCCTCCATGCGCTCGCTGGCATCCGTCGGGATATCATGGAAGCTCATGGAAACATTGCGGTGCAGCTCAAAATTGCGGTGTTCCGTCACCACATAGTCGCCGTCCCGGTAAGTGCGGTCCTTGCTGCCGTTAAAGATCATCTCGCCCGCCGGATTGCTGTCATACAGCCAGAAGGGCACATAAATGCCCTGCACGGTGCCGATGCTGGCGTCCGAGAAGAAATTTCTGGGCAGCAGCTTTTTGCCCTTGTAGAAATTCCGCACCGCCTGCGGAAGAGCCTTCGGCGTGATCGCAAAGGGAATGATCCCGTCCGGGCAGAGCTCGCCGTTGATCTTGTCAGACAAGACGATATTGCTGCCGCAGTAAGGACAGACGAGGGAAACGGTCTGAGGATCTGCCACGACCTCCGCGCCGCAGGAGCTGCACACATAGGCCTTCAGGTTCTGCAGGGCTTCATTGCCCGCGGTGAAATTCATGCTGCCGACCTGCTGAGCCTGTTCACGGTCCGCAGCATCGACTTCCTCAATGGTAAATCCGGAGTCACAAAAATCGCAGATCAGCCGCGACGACTCCGGGTCATAGCGCAGCGCCGAACCGCAGTTGGGACATTTCCGCCCGCTCACATTATTTGCCATAGTTCTCCTTTCCCCTTCGGTGCAAGGTCAAAAAGGTCATGAAAGCTGTTCGAAGTCCAGTTCTTCAAGATAGATCAGTGCCAGAATATAAACCTTCAGGCTTTCCAGAAGCTCCGCCTTGTTCGCCCCCTCTTCCGGGCCGTGGATATTGCCGCAGAAGGCCGCATGCGGGCGTTCCGGGTGCTCCGGTCCGAACGCGACGGCGTTCGGGAAATGACGCGCGTAGGTGCCGCCGCCGATCGAGAAGGGCTTTGCCTCTTCTCCGGTCACTTCCTGATAGGCCTTCATGCAGGCAAGCAGCTCGGGGCAGTCCGGTTCTTTCCAGAACGGCTCCGCTGAGCGGTTTGCCTTGATCACCGCGGCGTCTCCTGCGGTCTCCTGCAGGATCCGGGTGATCTCATCGCCGGTGATATTCGTCGGATAGCGGCAGTCGAGCGTCGTGACAAAGCAGCTATTTTCCTGCCAGATCATGCCGCTGACCGCAGTGAGCGGCGTGAAGCGGCCGTCATCCCGGGCAATGCCCAGAAGGCTGCCGTCGGTCGCATCATGCGCTTTCAGGGCAAAGTTCAGGAAGGGGATCTCCTCTTCTGACGCAAGGCCTCTGTCCATCAGATAATGCAGCAGCAGGCCGATGCCGTTTACCGTGCCCGCCGGCATGGACGCGTGACCGCCCTTGCCGTAGGAGCGCAGATACCACACGCTGCCGCCCTCTTCTTCCGCCTCTTTGACCGCGTCCACTTCCGCCGTCTTTCCCATGAGGGCTTCTTTTCCGGCAGGGACGAACACTCTCGCCTCCGCTTTCTCCGGGATCGCGTTCGGGGCAAAGCCGCCCTTGATCCAGCGGATATTGCCCTTGCTTACGGGCTGCGAAGTCATCCGGGCGTGGTAGATGCCCTTCTCCCCGTTGATGAGCGGGAAGTCCGCATCCGGGCTGAAGCAGAACAGCGGTGCGGGATAGTGGGCGTTATAGTAATTCAGGTCGCCCATGCCGGTCTCTTCGTTTGCGCCGAGCAGCGCGCGGATGGGATAACGCAGCGGGATCCCTGTTTCTTTCAGATATTTCAGGGCGTACAGACAGACCACGGACGGCCCCTTGTCATCCATGACGCCGCGGCCGAGCACATAACCTTCGTGATCGCGCATCACAAACGGATCTGCCTGCCAGCCGTCTCCCGCGGGCACGATATCCAGATGCGTAATGGTCGCCAGGTACTTCTCCCCGTCTCCGCCCACGGACGCGTAGCCCATATAGCCCTCACAGTTCCGGGCCTCAAGGCCGAGCTCCTCTGCGATCTTCAGGCCTTCCTCAAGTGCCTGCTTCGGGCCGGGACCGAAAGGCGCGCCTTCATCAGGCTCTCCCTCGATGCTGTTTACGGCGACCAGGCGGGCCAGATCCCGCCAGATATTATTCTCTTCTTTTTCGATAAATGCGTCGATCTTCTGCAGCAGTGTCTGCTCCATAGCCTTTGCCTCCTCGTGTTGTTCTGCCTGCCAAAGCAGCAGTCTCAGTTCATCAGTCCATCTTCCCGCATGCTCTGTTTCATGAGCTCGATCTCGGCGTCCACGTCAAAGACCGCATCGTCAAACACGTTGCCGAGCTGCTTCTGGGTCGCGGTCTTGATATTGTACAGATGCTCCAGCACCTTTTCGGCCAGCTGATCCTTCGCCGCGACGCCGCTCTCTTCGATCCGTTCGTATTTCGTCAGGATCTCCTTCTGCGTGGGCAGGTAATACTGCAGGAACATCTGTCCGTCACTGATCTTCTTCGGGTCTTCCTTCATCGCCTTCAGCAGCTTATCCATGATATCGCAGACCTCATTGGAGCGGCGGCGGATCTCCGGATCGTCGATGCGGGTGTTCAGCATGCGGATATCCGTCACCTGATGGCGGGCATTCGCAAGCGTCTGCGCCTCATCCGTGCTCAGGATCGTTTGCCCGCGCTGCGCCGCCTGATCCGCCTCCTCCGAAGAGCCTTTGAAGGCAAAAAACATGACCGCGGCAACGATCAGGACGATCAGTCCCAGCGCGCCCCCGAGTACAGCCAGCACTGCGCTTAAGCCCCCTCCGAAGACACCGAACAATATCGCGATGACGGCAATGAGCGCCAGAATACCTGTGGAAGATCCTCCGTTGTTGTTTCTCATGACATGCCTCCTATAGCTCTATGGTCTTGCCGGATCTGTAACTGAACCGGCGTCAAAAAACGGTTCTACCCGGGTGGGATAGGTGATCAGCTGCGTCCCGTTCACGGTTACGCGCCCCTGCCTGAGATAGCCAGCCGAGGTGGACAGCTGCACCCAGGGGATCGTGGTCAGGTCCACGCCGCAGAAGTAGCGAAAGCCGACCGATGACAGATACGCATATTTTTCATTTTCCGCGGAATAGCTACGCCAGTTGCCGATGTCTGTCCCATTATCGAAGAACAGGATGTCCACCTGGCCGATCAGGCTCTCCACCTGATCCTTCCAGCGGGAATAGTCGTCCTGAATGCGTTCCAGCGACGCCTTTGCCATATTGAGATGGCCCCAGCTGTGCGAAGCGAATTCCCAGCCAAGTTCTTTTAAACGCGCGGCCGTCTGAATGGCGCCGGTCCGCTCTGCCTCGGCATCGATCCTGTCATAGGCCGGTTTGTAATCCGGATGGGCGTGGTCGCTGTATTTGGCAGCCGTCCGGTAGCCTAAAATGCCGTCGTAGCCGGTCAGCGCGAGAATGCCCCGCGCTCCTTTATAAGAAAAATCCGGGTGGGTTTTGATAAAGCTTTCCAGAACAGGGACCACATCCAGATCGCCCGTTGCCACGGTCCCGTCACGGCGGAGCAGCTCGCTTTTCGGGTTGCCCTCCTCATCGATCACAAGGCGCCGCGCAAGGCCGAGTCCGGCATTTGCCTCCAGGGTGCCGGTCTCCTCAACCGAAAGCACCAGCGCCTTTTTATTTGCCGGAAGCCAGATGCCCCCGCCCACAAAGTAGCCGTTTGCATCGGTATACGCCATATCGTGCAGGCTGACCAGCACGTAGCCGTTATCGTACAGCTGCTGCAGGATCGCCTGAAACTCTGACAGGGTGAGATAGTTGGCTGCCAGCGTCTCTTTTGAACCGGAGGAAAAGGCGGCGGTCGTATCCGCGATCAGCGTCTTCACGGAAAGCTGGGCAACTTTGGTGATATCGGTCTTGACAAGCCCGGTGCGGGCATTGTTCAGGCGGCTTATGGCTTCCGAAAGCTGCCTGCTGTTTTCGTATCCCTCGACCTGCTTCAGCAGGGCGATGGCGCCGTCATAATCATACTGCAGGGCCATGGCATCCGCCGTTTTGATCAGAGGACTGTAGTCCGCTTCCACGCTCTCTGCTTCGCTTTCCTGCGCGCTGCCGGATGCCTGCGCGGCGCCTGTTTCCGGAGAGGAAGGGTCATCATCCATCACCGAATGCACCCAGTTTCTGACTGCGCCGACGCCTTTATAGATGCCAAAACCGGCGCCTGCGGCAAGCAGTACGATAAGAACAATTGAAAGGATCTTTTTTGACGGACCGGAGGAAGGCTGCCTGCGCCGGTGACTTCGCCGCGAGCTTCGATAGACACGGTTTCCGTAATGATATGTCGGCACAGTTTCCCCCTCCTTTCTGCTTTTTCAGATACTTCACTGATGATACTATACCATGAAAAAGAGAGGAAAACAATGAATTTTACAAAGAGGAGGGGAATCCTTCGGGGAAGAGTCTGATCTCCACAAGGCACAGGCCTTCCGCCGGTGCCTTGGGTCCGGCGGCCTGTCTGTCCTTTGCCTCCAGGATCTCTTTGACCTTTTCCGGCGGCCAGAAGCCGGTGCCTGTCCGCAGGAGAGTTCCCACGATGATACGGACCATATTGTACAAAAAACCGGTGCCGGTGATGCGGAAGCAGATGCGCGTGCCCTCTTCCTCAATCTCCAGCGCCGTAATGCGGCGCACCTTCGTCTCTGCCTGGGAGCCTGCGCTGCAGAAACTCGAAAAATCGTGCTCTCCGATCAGATATGCCGCGCCTTCACGCATCTTCTGCACATCCAGGCGGCGGTAATAATAGGTAGTATAATGCCGGACCAAGGGATTCGGCAGGCTGTCATGATACAGGGTATACTCGTAAGTCTTCAGGCTGTCGCATTTGCGGGGATGAAAATCCGGAGGGACTTCCTCGGACTTTCGCACCACGATATCCTCCGGCAGCACTTCATTGACGGCGAAGCAGATCTTTTCCGGCGGGATGGGCGTTTCGGTGTCAAAGATGCAGAGATTCGCCAGCGCGTGCACGCCGGAATCCGTACGGGAGACACCTTTTACGCGGATGTCTTCGTTAAGCCGCTTCGACAGCGCCTTGTTCAGGACCTCCTCCACGGAAAGCCCGGTCGGCTCCATCTGCCAGCCGCAGTAATTCGTTCCGTCATAGGCGACGGTCAGCATGATGCGCTTCATGGGCGCCTCCTTACAGGACGATCATCGCCGCAAGGTACACGGCAAAGAGGATTATGGCGATATAGTCCGCCTTTCCGAACTTCAGCGGCTTCATACGCGTGCGGCCTTCGCCGCCGTGGTAGCAGCGGGCTTCCATGGCCATCGCCAGGTCGTTCGCGCGGCGGAAGGCTGAGACGAAGAGCGGCACCAGGATCGGTACCATGGCCTTCGCGCGGCGGATCATATTGCCCGTCTCAAAATCCGCGCCCCGCGCCTTCTGCGCCAGAATGATCTTATTTGTCTCCTCCGTCAGGATCGGCAGGCAGCGCAGCGCAATCGTCATCATCATCGCGATCTCGTGCACCGGGATCCGGATATAATTCAGGAAATGCAGGCCCTGCTCCAGGCCGGCAGTCAGCTGCGTCGGGCTGGTGGTATAGGTCAGCAGCGAGGTCCCGAAAATCAGCAGGATGAGGCGAAGCGCCATCCGGGCAGCCTGCAGCAGGCCTTCCTTCGTGACCGCTATGGGGCCGAGGGCAAAGAGGATC
>CADCPP010000017.1 GCA_902803355.1 uncultured Lachnospiraceae bacterium
CGGTCACCACGGAAATGGTGCGGACCATGAACCGGGACGCGGTGATCTTCGCCTGCGCGAACCCGACCCCCGAGATCTTCCCCGAAGATGCGAAGGCAGGCGGCGCGAAGGTCGTCTCCACCGGCCGCAGCGACTATCCGAACCAGATCAACAACGTGCTGGCCTTCCCGGGCGTCTTCCGCGGCACCTTTGACGTACGTGCAAGCGACATCAACGAGGAAATGAAGATGGCGGCCGCCGAGGCGCTGGCCGGCCTCATTTCCGATGAAGAGCTGTCTGCAGATTATATCATCCCGAAGGCCTTCGATCCCCGCGTTGGCAAGACCGTTGCCGCCGCCGTTGCCGAAGCCGCAAGAAGGACCGGCGTGGCAAGGATCTGAATTTCCGGCAGCCAAGGGGCTGTGAAAAAGCAGCCATAAAAGAAGGGTCATCTGGTTTAAGCCGGATGACCCTTTTTCTGTCAGACGCCTGAAGCCGCTCTTCCCTTTCTCATCAGCGAACGTAACGCGGCCGCATCGTCCTTTTCACTTTGTCTATTGTTTGTCTGTATGCCGGAAAACAAGGATTTCCTTTATGGTATCATCTGAGCTCATATTCTGTTTTCCATTAATACAGCGTACAAAGAGTCCGAAATCGGACAGGGATAAAAAAATTTTTTCTATTGCTGGGGAGCACGAAGTGCCGGCGCGTCAATCTAACAAAAAGCGCCGCCCGGCCGGGCGGCGCTTTTGTATGCCATATTGTCTTAATAATTTATGCTCTCTGCATATACTCGCCGGTGCGGGTGTCGATGCGGACACGGTCACCCTGGTTCACGAAGAGCGGAACAGCGATCTGCGCGCCGGTCTCCACGATGGCGGGCTTGGTCGCGCCGGTCGCGGTGTTGCCCTTGAAGCCGGGCTCGGTATCGGTCACTTCCAGTTCCACAAAGAGAGGCGGTTCCACGGAGAAGACGTTGCCCTTGATGGAGCAGACCTTGCACATCTCGTTTTCCTTCACGAACTTCAGCGTGTCGCCGATCTGTTCGTTCGTCAGTGCGATCTGTTCGAAGGTCTCGTTGTCCATGAAGTAGTAGAAATCACCGTCGTTGTACAGATACTGCATATCCTTGCGGTCGATGATCGCGTTCTCAAAACGGTCCGTCGGGCGGAAGGACGTTTCAATGACGCCGCCGCTGACGATGTTTTTCAGTTTGGTGCGGACGAAGGCTGCGCCTTTGCCGGGCTTGACATGCTGAAATTCGATGATCTGCCACACGCCGTCGTCGTATTCGATCGTAATGCCGTTCTTAAAATCACCTGCTGATACCATAAAAATCCTCCTGAATCTCTCAGTTCTTAGAATCAATTCGCCCTGCGGCGCACATTTCCGGTGGTATTATATGCGATAATCTCCGCTATTTCAACTGTTTTTTTCACTCTTCTTCCAGCTGCGGAAAACGATGCGTTCAAAGAAGCGTTTGATGCGTATGCCTTTGGTGTCCTTCTTCGGATCCACCGGCGGCACCAGCACGCTGCGGATACCGGCCCGGTTCGCGCCCCAGATGTCTGTAAAGAGCTGATCGCCCACCGCGATCACCTCATCTCGGGCGAGTCCCATGCGGCGCAGCGCTTCCCGGAAGCCCTTTGCGGATGGCTTGCGCGCCTTGAAGCAATACTCGCTCCCTACGGCTCCTGCAAAGGTCTTTACCCGCGGCTCAGCATTGTTGGAAACGATGAAGGTGCGGATCCCCGCCTCGTGAAGCCTGCGGAAGAGCTGCCTTGCGCGCTCATCCGCAGGATCATCCTGCGGCACCACGGTATTGTCGATATCAAAGATCACGCCCTTGATCCCGCGTGCGGAAAGCCGCTCCGGTGTAAGCGCGGCAGCGCCGGGGACGAATTCGTCCGGATGAAGTGCCTGAAACCGTCTTTTCATTTCTTATGCGCCAGCTTGTTGATCTCTTCCAGCAGAGTGTCGAGATCCTTGAACTCGCGGTAGACCGAAGCGAAGCGCACGTAGGCGACGCCGTCCAGCGCAGCCAGCTTGTCCATGACCATCTCGCCGATCACATTGGACGGGATCTCCTTCTCACCGCTCGCGATCAGTTCATTTTCGATCTCATCCACCAGGCCGGTGATGCGGTCTACGGAAACGGGACGCTTGTGACAAGCCCGGAAAATGCCTTTTTCGATCTTTGAGCGGTCAAATTCTTCGCGCACGCCGTCCTTTTTGATGACCATGAGCGGGATCACCTCCACGCGCTCATAGGTGGTAAAGCGCTTGCCGCAGGCTTCGCACTGACGGCGTCTGCGGATGGTGCCTTCCGCGGGTCTGGAATCGATGACCTTCGTGTCTTCTGCGTTGCAAAAGGGGCATTTCATTTACGTATTCCTCCCAAATTCTTCGAGTTTCAGTCCGGGGTTGCGGTCCAGC
>CADCPP010000018.1 GCA_902803355.1 uncultured Lachnospiraceae bacterium
ACGATAATGCGGTTCTCTTCTGCAAGATCCATCACGTCCGTGACCGTGGCGATCGCGGCATAGGGGATAAGATCGGTCAGTTCCTCCTCTCTTCGTCCGAGCGCGCGGTACAGAAGGCACATGACCTTCCAGGCCACAACGGCGCCGCAGATATCCGGGAAGGGGTAGGTATCGCCCTCCTGTTTCGGATCCACCACCGCATCCGCCGCAGGCAGACCGTCTTCCGGCTGCTCATGGTGGTCCGTGATCAATACCGTCATGCCAAGGCTTTTTGCATAGGATACCGCGTCAAACGCGGCAATGCCGTTGTCGCAGGTCAGGATCACGCCGGCGCCGAATGCCTCTGCCTCATCCACGATGCGGTGGTTCATCCCGTAGCCCTCGCTCATGCGGTCCGGGGTAAAGACCTTCACCTGCGCGCCGAGGCGCTCCAGCGCCAGCTTTAAGATGGTGCCGGAAAAGATGCCGTCCGCGTCGTAATCGGAGGAGACCGCGATCTTCTCTCCGCGGGAAAGCGCGGCCTGAAGAAGCCCCGTCAGCTTTGATGCGCCTTTTAAGAGGGCCGGATCATAGAGGTCGCGGAGGGTGCCGTAAAGAAAGCGCTGCGCCTTTTCTACGGTATTTGCCCCGCGGTTTGCCAGCAGATGGGCGGTCAGAAGATCGATATCCAGCGCCTTCACCATCGCGTCATAATCCGCTTTTTTATTCAATAAGACCCATTTTTCTTCAGCCATGATCTGTTTTTCCCTTTCACCGCCTGGCGCTTTCCTGCTGCCGCTGCCGTTTCGTCATTGCCGGGAGGCACAAGGCGCCTGCGCCGCAATTTCCCTGATCTGTTCTTTATACGCCCGGAACGCAGCCGGAAGCGCGTAGGTTTTTTCCAGTTCTTCTGCCGTCACATAGTTCAGTCCCGGAAGGGGAGCTGCCGTTTCGGCAAGATAGCCCTGCATCAGCCACTCTTTATGGGTAAACACATGCCTTGCCGCACCGAGGGCCTCGACTCTTAAGGGAACGATCCCCCGCGCAAGCAGCTTTTCTTCTGCTTCTTCCGTGCTTTCCGTCTTCCCGGCTGTCATCGGAAAGCCGTACATGCCGTGCAGGAGGCCCGGCTCCGTGCGCTTTTCCAGCGCGGTCTTTCCGCCGCAGGTAAGCACCCAGACCGTTTTTTCCTCTTTCACGCGTTCCCTGCCCGCAGAGCGAAACGGCAGCTGCTCTTCTGTTCCGGCAGCATGCGCGGCGCAAACATCCTTCAGGGGGCAGAGCCCGCACTGCGGCTTTCCCTTCGGCGCGCAGAGCGTTTCTCCGAGTTCCATGACCGCCTCGTTAAACCGGGCAGGGCTGATGGATGACTCTTTGGCAGAAGGCGCCGGGGTGGCAGGGCTCTTCGGTCTTTCTCCGGAAGGATTCCGAAAGAGGGCTGCGATCGTCCGCTCCGCTTCTTTCTTCACCTGCGGCAGGCGCACATCCCGCGCATCGCCAAAGAGGCGTGCCAGTACCCGCAGCACATTGCCGTCCACTGCCGGCACCGCTTCATCAAAGCAGAGCGAGGCGATCGCACCGGCAGAGTAATCCCCTATTCCGGGCAGCTTCCTTAGTTCATCAAAGCGTTCCGGAAGCTCTCCGCCATGCTCCCGCAGGCAGATCTCCGCTGTTTTTTTCAGATTCCGCGCGCGCGAGTAATAGCCGAGCCCCTCCCAGAGCTTCAGTACCTTTTCTTCCGGAGCCCGTGCCAGATCCCCGAGTGTGGGGAAAGCTCTCATAAAGCGGTCGTAGTACTTCAGCACCGCCTCGATGCGCGTCTGCTGCAGCATGGTCTCGGAGACCAGGACCATGTACGGCGTGCGCCCTTTCCGCCAGGGAAAGACGCGGGCATTTTCGGCAAACCAGGCTATAAGAGACGGCGCAGCCGCAAGCAGCAGGCGCAGGCGTTCTTCTTCCGTCATGCTCTTTTCCGCCAGCCGCTCCGCCACCGCTTCATCCCTCCGTACAAAAATAAGCGGATGACGGGAATCGAACCCGCCTATCCAGCTTGGGAAGCTGGTGTTCTACCAATGAACTACATCCGCGTGGAAATAATTATAGCACCCCTGGCCCGAATTGGCAAATAGTTTTTGGCCGCCGGGAGTAAAAAAGCTGCTGCCCGGCAGATGATCCCCATCTGCTTTGGCAGCAGCCTTTGCTTTTCTGCGGAAGAAGGGACTTGAACCCTCACGATCGTCGATCACATGATCCTTAGTCATGCCTGTCTGCCAGTTCCAGCACTTCCGCACGGTCTTTCGACCTGTCTTTTGCAGACTCAACGCATTATAGCACCCACGTTCGGAGAATGCAAGCGCTTTTTGTATTTTTTACAAGAATCTGCTTTATGTCATTCCTTCTTTGCCAGCTTTTTCTGCAGCCAGTCCTTGCCGTTCACGAAACGGGACACGATGTAGCTGGCCACGTAGTCGCCGGCGGCATTCACCATGGTTGCGGGCGGGTCGACCAGATCGCCGATGGCAAGGGCGATGGGGAAGGCTACGGACAGGTGTTCCGGGAAGAACATGGTGCAGAGCACGAGCTCGCCGGTGCCGCCGCCGCCCGGAATGCCGCTCATGGCAACGGAGCTGAACACGGCAACGATGATGGCAAGGATCGCGCGGCCGGTGGAGAAGTCCTGACCGAACATAGCAAAGAGGAAGGCGACCTTGATGATCGCGCTCATAGCGGAGCCGTCCATGTGCATGGTCGCGCCCATGGGCAGCACGATGTCCGTGACCTCCTTGGAGATGCCGGTATCCTCAGAGACTTCCATATTGGTGGGGATGGTCGCCACGGAGGAGCAGGTGCCGAAAGCGGTGGCTGCCGGCTTGAACAGGTGGGCGAACATGACCTTGACCGCGCCCTTGCCGCCGCCGAATTTTGCGTACAGCGGGAAAAAGATGAACATGTAGGCAAAGCAGACCACGTAGTAGACGATGATGGCTGTCGCGTAGTTGGTCATGAAATCCTTGCCGTGAGTCGCGACCAGGCTTGCAAAGAAGCCAAAGAAGCCGATCGGCGCGTAGTAGGAAATGATCTTGACCGTCTTCATGAGCGCGCCGGTAATATCGGCAAGGCCCTTGGCGGTACGCGTCTCGGCTCCGCCGTTAAGCTGCACGCCGAAGCCGAACAGCACCGCAAACACGATGAGAGGTAGGATGGCTCTGCGGCTTAGGAGCTCGTTGAAGTCAGGCTTCGTAAAGAAGTTGACGATCATATCCGAAAAGCCGAGAGCGGTGGCCTCTTCCTCGGTGTACTGAGGCTCCATGGTGAAGATGGGGAAGATGCGCACGATCACGTACATGATCACCGCGGCGATGGCAGCCGTGACCAGGAAGGTCGCGATGGTGGTGGTGATCACCTTGCCGGCGCGCTTTGCGTTAGGCATATTCGCGATCGCGGAGGAAATGGAGAAGAAGACCATCGGGACGACCACGCAGAACATCAGGTTGACGAAGATGGTGCCGAGCCATTCCAGTTCCGTTGCCCCGGGCCAGATGGCCCCGACGACGCAGCCGGCCACGATGCCGAGAAGCATGAGTGTGATAAATCCGTAGTTTTTCCAGAAACCGCCCTTGTTAGCCATAGCGAGCCTCCTGCATGATTAAGATAGCATCACTATACAACAAAGAACTTGCAATTAATACGCATTCTGTGCTATATTTTATTCAAATCTTGCTGTATTTGCGCATTCTATGCATAAGGGAGGTCATTGTGGCTGAGGAAAATGCTGTAAACAGGGGCTATTTGCAGGAAGAATTCCGTTTGTTCCATAACCGTGATACGCTCGGCGCCGTGACCGAGCTGCATTATCACGATTTTTATAAGATCATGATGCTGATCGAAGGGAGCGGAAGCTATACCATCCAGGGGCGGCGCTACGAGCTGAGGCCTGGCGATGTGGTCCTGGTGGGGCGCGGCTTTGCGCACAAAACGGAGTTTCTGCCGGGATACGTGTACGAGCGTCTCATCTTTTTCATTTCTCAGGAGCTGCTGGACCGCAGCAGTACGCCGAAGACAGATCTGACCGCCCTCTTTTCCGGTCGGGAGGGGCATGTTCTGCGGCCTTCGCCGAGCGCGGCGTCCGGCCTCTTTGCCCTTGCCCGCTCCTGTGAGCGCGAGCTGCACTCGGAAGAATACGGCAGTGACCTCGCGGCCCGCGAAGACCTTATGCAGATCCTGCTCACCATCGGCCGGACGCTGTACCGTGAAGCCCTTCCGCCGGCGCCGAAGGACAACAAGATCCTCCAGATCCTGCGCTATGTCGATGAGCATCTGACCGAGGACATCTCCGTCGATGAGCTTTCGGCGCGCTTTTTCATCAGCAAATATCATATGATGCGGCGCTTCAAGGCTGAAGCAGGCTCTTCCATCCATCAGTACCAGACGGATAAGCGGCTGCTGCTGGCCAGAGAATTGCTGCGCGCGGGAAGCAGTGCGACGGACGCCTGTTTTTCGTCGGGCTTTCACAATTATTCGACCTTTGCCCGGGCGTACGGAAAGCATTTCGGCGTATCGCCCACAGAAAAAAACGCTCCCTCCGTCAAGCTCGAAGGAAGCGTGGAATAAACTGTTTTCAGCCATGATCAGAGGTTTTTCCTCTGTCTCAGGATCTCGAACGCCAGGATCCCGGTTGCCACGGACACATTTAAGGAATCGATGTCGCCCTGCATGGGGATCGCCGTCACGAAGTCACACTGCTCTCTGACCAGGCGCGATACGCCGCTCCCCTCGCTGCCCATCACCAGTCCGATGGGTCCTTTCAGGTTCTGCCGGTACATGATCTCTCCGTCCATATCCGCGCAGACGAACCACAGTCCCTTTTCTTTCAGTTCTCTGATGGTCCTGCTCAGATTCGTGACCCGCGCCACAGGCGTATAATTGACCGCGCCGGCGGAGGTCTTTGCCGCAGCAGCCGTCAGTCCCACTGCCCTGTCCTTCGGAATGATCACGCCGTGCGCGCCGGCCAGATTCGCCGTCCGCAGAATGGCGCCGAGATTGTGAGGATCCTCCACCCCGTCCAGAAGGATCAGGAAAGGCTCTTCGCCCTTCTCCTCTGCTGCCCGCAGCATATCCTCCACTTCGGCATATTCATAGGCAGAGACAGCCGCGATCACGCCCTGATG
>CADCPP010000019.1 GCA_902803355.1 uncultured Lachnospiraceae bacterium
CACGGCGGGATGATGGGGCACAAGATCGATGCGCTGCGGCGCTGCGGCAAGGCATCCTTCTGCGTGTACGACGAAGGATACCGCGAGGAAGGCGAATGGTTCCTGCGGATCCGCTCGGTCATCGTGTTCGGACAGGTCGAGTTCGTCGAAGACAGAGAGAAGACCCTTCGGATCTCGCGGGAGCTCAGCCGTAAATTCATTAAAGATGAAGACTATATTCAGGGCGAGATCGACCGCTCGGGCGCCCGGACGCTGATGTTTGCCCTCGTTCCGGAGCATATGAGCGGAAAACTGGTCAAGGAAAAGTAAAGAAAAAATATAGCCATGTAAAAAACATCTCCGGGTCAAATAAGGCCCGGAGATGTTTTTGCGTGGAAAGGCAGCTGCCCGAAACCGGTCAGCGCAGCGCTTCAAACATGGCTTTTAACGCAGCCGCGTCCATCGGGACGGGATTGTTCTGCATGAGCGGATGCGCGGCGCAGGCGGCAGCAAGGGCAGCCGTATCGACTTCGCCAAGATCGGAAAGGCGCATCTTAAGCCCTGCCTCTTCCTTGAACGCGCGGATGCGGGAAGCAAGCTCTGCAGTCCCGGAAAGACCGGCTTTGCGGCAGAGCGTCTCAAGGCGCTCGTCCGCGTTGAGCGTCACAAAGCTGTCCAGCGTGAAGGCGCAGGCTTCGCCGTGCGGCAGATGGTACCATTCGCTTAAAGGATAGCTGCAGGCATGACAGCCGGCGGTCTTGGGCTGGGCAAAGGAGAGGCCGGCAAGCAGCGAGGCATAAGACAGGGCTGCCCGGGCTTCCCGGTCTGTTCCGTCACGGTAGGCGGTGCTTAAATTTTCCAGGATCAGGCGCACGGCTTCCGCGGCCAGAAGATCCGGGATCGGCTGATGGTTTTTGCTCCAGCAGCCTTCGAGGGCATGCGCCATGGCGTCGAGGCCGGTGATCATGGTGGTGTAGGGCGAAACGGAAAGCGAAAGCAGCGGGTCCACCATGGCGGCCTTCGGCATAAAGGAAGGATGGTTCGTGGTGCGTTTGGCGCTGCCGTGGCTGATCACGGAGACCTGCGTGACTTCGCTGCCGGTCCCGGCAGTGGTGGGCACGCAGAGGATGGCAAGCGGGTCTGCGGGAAGAGGGACTTCTCCGCTCCAGTAGGCCTCGGCGGAGGCTTCTCCCGGTGCGATGGCTGCCGCAAATTTGGCAGTATCCATGGCACTTCCGCCGCCGATCCCGATCACCGCCTGCGCCTTATGCATGCGGGCAAGCCTTGCGGCCTGCGCGGCGCCGGAAAGCTGGGGGTTAGGCTCCACTTCGGAAAAGACGGCACAAATGGCAGGGATCTGCTGCTGCAGCTTCTTTGCCTCAGGGGCAAAATGCCTGCCGCAGACCAGTACGCAGCGCTCAAGCGAAAGCTCGCCAAGGATCTCTTCAAGGCGCGCAAAACAGCCTTCGCCGAACCAGATCTTTACCGGCTGGGCGTAAAAGAAATCATTTCGCATAATTTCCTTCCTCGATCTCCTCCAGCTTTGCGGCAAATTTGTGCATATTGGCGGCGCGCCAGTCTTCCAGATCCTGGCACCACTCGGTGTTCAGGAAGGTCTTTGCCATATCAACGGCAAGCTCAGGCCCAACGACCCAGCCGCCCATGCAAAGCACCTTGGCGTTATTGATGGCGCGGGCCATTTTTGCGGTATAGGGGCTTTCGCAGACAACGGCATGGACGCCCTTAAACATGTTGGAAACGATGCACATGCCGGCGCCGGTCCCGCAGAGCAGGATGGCACGGTCATAGCTTCCGTCTGCAACACGCGGCGCGACCGTCTGCGCGACCTGATAATAAGGCAGGGCATTTTCCGGATTCACGGTGCCCAGATCATCGAATTCGTAGCCTTCCTGCTCAAGCCAGGCCTTGACGGCTTCCTTGGCATTGTAGCCGGACTTATCACTTCCCAGTGCGATCTTCATTGTTTTCCTCCCGGATATGTGTCTTTGTTTGCTGATTGGTTTTTGTCATTATCTGAAGCCATCTTTGTGGGAAATGGCGCCTCGTGCCCGGCCGAAACCTTACTTCAGCGCTTCCCTGGCCTTCCGCACGATATTTTCCGCGGTCAGCCCCATCACTTCCTTCAGGTACGGCAGCTTGCCGACTTCTCCGAAACGGTCCGGAATGCCGAGCGCGCAGACCGGAATGCGTTCCGCCGCGAGCGCTTCCAGCACCGCGCTGTGCAGGCCGCCGATCACGTTGTGATTTTCCACCGTGAGCACGTGCCCGGTCTTGCGGGCGGAGGCGATCACGCATTCCCTGTCAATGGGCTTGATGGTATGCACATTGATGACTTCCGCAAGAATGCCTTCCTTCGCCAGCATATCCGCCGCGCGAAGCGTATCCGCGGAAGGCAGGCCGCTGACAAAGATGCTCAGGTCGCGCCCTTCGCGCAGAAGGTCGGCCTTAAACAGCTCGAAGCGGTAATCGTCCGGAAAGACCTTCTCCGTTTCCTTGCGGAAGAGCCGAAGGTAGGCAGGGCCTTTGTAAGCCTGCAGCACAGGCATGGCCGCGCGAAGCTGGACTTCATCCACCGGTTCAACGATCACCATGCCCGGAATGGAGCGCAGCACTCCGATATCTTCCATGCTCATGTGGGTCCCGCCGTTTAATTCCGCGGAGATGCCGGGATCCGTGCCCACGATCTTCACATTCATGCCGGCATAGGCGATGGAGATGGCGATCTGGTCGCAGATTCTCCGGGTAGCGAAGGGAGTAAAGCTTTCGATCCAGGGCGTAAAGCCATAGCTGGCCAGTCCTGCGGCGATAGAGGCCATGTTCTGCTCGGCAATGCCGCAGTCAAACATCTGCTCCGGGAAGCGCTCGTACAGCCCGCGGGTGCCGCTGGCCTTGGACAGGTCGGCGTCCAGGACCACGACGTGGCGGTCGGCTTCCATCATCTGCGCAAGACACTGCGCGTAAGCGGCTCTCATTTCCATCGTCAGGCCTCCTTTCCCTTGGCGGCTTCTGCGGCAAAGGCTTCCCGCAGCGCGCGGATGGCGTCATCGGCCTGCTGCTCGCTGAAGGAGCAGTTATGATTGCCTGTGCCCATGGCAATGATTTCCGGCACGCCGAAGCCTTTTACCGTGTTCAGGATCACCATGGTGGGCTTTCCGGAACCGATAAAGCCTTTTGCCTGTGCTACGGCCTGTGAGACCTGCAGGAGGTCGTTGCCGTCCTCCACGTTGATCACGTTCCAGCCGAAGGCACGCCATTTTTCATCAAGCGGGGCAATATCATTGACCTTTGCCACGGTGTCATCGATCTGCAGCTTGTTGTAATCGGTAAAGGCGATCAGATGGTCCAGCTTTTTTGCGGCCGCAAACATGGCGGCCTCCCAGACCTGACCCTCCTGGCTCTCACCGTCGCCGATCAGAGTGTAGATCATAGCGCCGTCGCCTTCCAGCTTGCTGCCGAGCGCCGCGCCGACCGCACAGGAAAATCCCTGCCCGAGCGAGCCGGTGGTCATATCGATGCCAGGCGTACGGTTCATATCGCAGTGAGAAGGCAGGCTGGTGCCGCCCTGATTCAGGGTGAGCAGCAGCTCCTTCGGGAAATAGCCCCGGTTCGCAAGTGCGGCGTAGACGGCCGGGCCGGCATGCCCTTTGGAGCAGATGAAACGGTCGCGGCCGGGCATTTTCGGCCGGGACGGATCGATATTCATCGCTTCAAAATACAGGACCGTGAGCAGTTCGACAACAGAAAGGCTGCCGCCGATATGCCCGACGCCCAAATGCCCGATGGCTTTCAGACAGTCGCAGCGGATATCCAGGCAGCGCTGGGAAAGAGATGTGTCCAAAGCGGGATCCCTCCGAATCAATTTTTGCCGAAAACAGTGTAGTCTTCGGAGGAGGAAATGTCAAGGCAAACGCAGGATAGTTATGCCCGGTGGCCGCCGATCTGTCTGCTTCGCTCCAGCGCGGTCGCGCCGTCCAGCAGATCACGGCCTTTAAAGACGGCGGCTGGACCGAAACGGCGGCGGATATCCGCTACAGCACACTGCAGCCGCCGCTCTCTGCGGGCGCGTTCCCAGTCGGTAAACAGATCCAGCTGAATAAAACCGTCCGCATCCGCAACGTCTGCCGCGCAGACACCGATGCGGCGAAAAAGCAGGCGGTGATCGGTCTTTGTGGCAAAGGAAGAGAGCATGGCTTCGCAGACCGTGTTCTGCGCGTCTGTCTTTTCACGAAGCCGCAGCGTGCCGTGCGTGTGCACCGGGTGGAGCCGCCCGTAAAAATCCAGACTCACGGGGCCGTCATAGTCCGGGCAGACCTCCAGACTTTTGTAATCATAAGAGACCCACCAGCTGAAGCGGTCGGAGACCAGAGATTTCCTGTAGAGACCCGCACAGAGAGAATCGATCATCTCGCGAAGGATCAGGCAGGCCTGCTCGTACGGATACGGACGGGGCAGCACCTGTCCTACGGAGAGGCTGTGCGTATCGCTCCGGTAGCTTTTGATATCCTTCATCCTGACAGGCTCGACGCCCCAGGCGTGATCGACCAGGATCTCTCCGTCGATCCCGAAAGTCTTATAAAAGAATTCCTCATCCCAGACGCTGCGCCGGGCGATCTCTCCCATGGTAGACAGGTGAGAAGTGTACAGTCTCCGCGCCTTGCCCGGCCCGATCTGCCAGAAATCGGTCAGCGGCTTGTGCTCCCAGAGGAGATATTTATAAGACTCCTCGTTCAGCTCCGCGATCCGTACGCCGTCTTCATCCGCCGGCCTTTTCTTGGCCACGATATCCATGGCCACCTTGGCCAGATACAGATTGGTCCCGATGCCCACGGTGGCCGTGATCCCGGTCGTTCTCAGCACATCGCGGATCATGGTCATGGCCAAAAGGCGCGCCGGATGGACCCCCATTTTCTGCGCCTCGCTCTGATACAGATGCAGATATGGCGTGCAGTCGATAAAGCATTCATCCACGGAATAGATGTGTACGTCTTCCGGCGCGACATAGCGCAGATAGATTCCGTAGATCAATGCGGAAATGCGCAGATATTCAGCCATGCGCGGCACCGCGATAAGGTAATCCACCTTACAGCGATGCAGGGCCTCATATTTCCGGATGGCCTGCCGGGCCTCAAAAAGCCTTGGCCTTGAGGGCACGCCGATCGCCTTCAGGGGCGGAGAGACCGCCAGGCAGATGGTCTGCTCCGAGCGGGA
>CADCPP010000020.1 GCA_902803355.1 uncultured Lachnospiraceae bacterium
ATTCACCTTCAGGTGTTCGGTCAGTTCGCGAATGCGTTCCGAAAGTAATGCGATCTGGACGGCGGGGGAACCCGTGTCCTGTTCATTTTTGCCGAATTCTTTTACGATCTCGGCTTTTCTTTCTTTGCTGGTCATTTGACAGCCTCCTGAAAAAGATCTTACCTGGTACCGGGCTTCGGCCGGAGTCTCCGGAAGCTAAGCACAGGCGCACTGATGATTTATACCATAAGAGAATCGAATTGTAAAGCTTTTTTTCAAAGAAGTCTTGTTCCCGTTAACCTTGAATATCGGGCGAATACCCAGCGAAAAAACGCCTCGCTTCTTCAATATTTCGCTCCACCTCTCCCTTAAGCTCCTGCATATCGGCAAATTTCCGTTCCGGGCGCAGAAAACGAAGAAGTTTCGTCCTGGCCATCAGGCCGTACAGTTCGGGAACCGCTTCCAGAATATGCGTTTCCAATCCCAGATGGAAGCCTGCGCCTGCCGTCGGTTTTACCCCGATATTGGTGATCGCCGGATAGTCTTTCCCTTCGATCTCGATCAGGGAAATATATACGCCGTAGGGCGGACAGAGCTTTCCTTTGGGGACGCGCTGATTGGCGGTAGGTACGCCGATCGCGGTTCCGATATGCTCTCCGTAGCCGATACGACCCTCGAAGAAATACGGATAACCGAGGCATTCGTTTGCCTCTTCGATCTTTCCTTCCGCGATCAGAGAACGGATCCTTGTGCTGCTGACCACATCACCGCAGCGCGTTTCTTTCGGGATCACGGTCACGCGGTATCCCAGTTCTTCCGCGTGAGCGCGCAGAAAATCTGCATCGCCCTGCCGTTTGAAGCCGAAGCTGCAGTCCGGTCCCACAATGATCGAACGCATGCCCAGCTGTCCGATCAGGACCTTTTTCAGGAAATCCTCCGCCGGCATCTTCCGGATGGCATCGGTAAAGGGACAATCCGTCAAGCGGCTGATCCCGAACCTTGCGGCAAGATATTTTTTCTCCGGAGAAGACAGCAGCGTCAGTCTGGACGCTTCGGCGCCCATCGGATTCTCACTGAACGCAAACAGGACGGATTTCCGCTTCTCTTCCGCGGCCTGACGGTTCATTTCGGCAAAGATCTTCTGATGACCGACATGCATCCCGTCAAATTTACCAAGGGAAACAACGGAAGGACGAGGCTCCTTGACGCTGACCACAGCATTGTCCGGCGTCAGCATAACATCCGGCCGGTATTCCTTACCGGAACGGACGAAAAGCCCGACAAGCTCACGATAAGACGTGAGCACGCGGACAAGTGCTCCGTCAAGATCACTCGCCGCATCGATAAACGAATCCTCCGATAGGACATTGCCGTTCAGCGCGGCCTTATCCGCAGCCGGCTGAAGAATACGGACCGGATACGTGCTCAGGAGGCGGTCAAGAGGAAGTACTGCCTTGCCAAGCTCCCCTGTGAATTTCATCGCTTCCACCACGCCGAGCGGAAGCGCTTCGCTGAGCCTGAATCCTGAAGATTCTTCCCGGACGAGTTCCTCCATGAGGCCGCCGCAGCCAAGCATCCGGCCGATGTCATGACAGAGCGTGCGGATATAGGTTCCCTTCGAGCACCTGACACGAAGGACCACGCGCGGCAGATGGATGTCCAGGATCTCCAGCTGCTTAATCAGGATCTCTTCGGAGCTGCGCTCCACCTCGACACCACGGCGGGCCAGATCGACCAGCTTAGTGCCGCCGACCTTCCGCGCGGAATACATAGGAGTCAGCTGGCGGGATCTGCCCAGAAAGCTGCGGACCGCCGCGCGGACCTCTTCTTCGCTGCAGCTGACCAGATGATGAGCCAGCACCTTCCCGCAGGCATCCTGTGTATCCGTCTCTGCGCCGAGATACAGAACGGTGCGGTAGACCTTGCTGCCTTCGGAAAGAAGGCTTGCCAGCTTTGTCGCCCTGCCCAGAAGAACAGGAAGAACACCTTCCGCTTCCGGATCCAGCGTCCCGAGGTGCCCGATCTTTTTTTGGCCTAAAATGCCGCGGAGCTTAGCCACGACATCGAAGGAGGTATATCCTTTTTCTTTGTTGATGATCAGGACTCCATCCATGCGCAGTTAAGCTCCTTGCTATGCAATATTTTTGGTAATCAAATCCGGAAAGTCAGAATTCTTCTTCCTCCGGCACGGAAGCGACAGCCTCTCCCATTGCTGCGACCTTCGCATTCTGCTCGGCCATGACTTCATCGATCTTCTGTGACATTTCGGCACCGTAGGCGATCGACTGATCCATGATAAAGCGGATCTCGGGGGTCAGACGCAGGTTCAGGTTGACAGCGACTTCGTGGCGGATAAAGCCTGCCGCGCTCTTCAGAGCGGCTTTCGTATCTTCCACCGTCTGTGCGTCCCCCAGAACGCTGATATAGGCCTTGCAGGTCTTAAGATCCGGGGCAACTTCGGCGGCAGTGACGCTGATCATGACCGGAATGCGGGGGTCCTTGACCTCTTCACGCAGAATGCGTGACAGTTCCCGCTGCATCTCTGCATTGATGCGTTCATTCTTTACACTGTGTTTTTTCATATCAATCCTTGTGAGAAGGCAGCTTGCGCGGCACTTCGACCATGATGTAGGCTTCGATCGCGTCCTCTTCTGCCAGATCATTGAACTTTTCAAAGACCAGGCCGCATTCATAACCGGCCGCGACTTCCTTGACATCATCTTTGAAGCGCTTCAGGGAAGCCAGGTTGCCGTCAAAGATCTGATCCTTGCCTCGCGTGATGCGGCACTTGCAGTTTCTGACGATCTTGCCGTCCAGTACGAAGCAGCCGGCAATGGTGCCGATACCGGAAGCCTTAAAGATCTGGCGGATCACGGCATGACCGATGATCTGTTCCTCATACTCCGGCTCCAGCATGCCGAGCATGGCCGCTTCGACATCCTCTATGGCCTTGTAAATGACATCGTACAGGCGGATATCCACCTTTTCCTGCTCCGCAATGGAACGGGCCTGATTATCCGGCTTGACATTGAAGCCGATGATGATCGCATTCGAGGCGGACGCCAGCGTGACATCGGATTCGGTGATGTTGCCGGCGGCGCTGTGGATCACCTTGACCGCGATCTGTTCGTTCGAGAGCTTCAACAGGCTGGTCTTGACGGCTTCCACACTGCCCTGCACGTCGGCCTTGACGATCAGGTTCAGTTCTTTCATATTGCCGGCCTGGATCTGACTGAACAGATCATCCAGCGAGAGCTTGCTCTTCGTCTCTTCCAGAAGCTTTTTGCGTCCTTCGGAAATGAAAGTCTCCGCATAGGTACGGGTCTCTTTCTCCGTCTTGGCCGAAATAAACACCTCACCGGCACTCGGAACGCTGGAAAGACCAAGCAGCTCGACCGGCATGCCGGGTGTGGCTTCTTTGACGCGTTCGCCCTTATCGTTCAGCATGGCGCGGATCTTGCCGTAGCTGCCGCCGGCAGCCACATTGTCGCCCACATGCAGGGTGCCCTTCTGGACCAGAACGGTCGCCACGGGACCGCGTGAGGCATCAAGCTGTGCTTCGATGACCAGACCGCGGGCGTTGCGCTTGGGATCTGCCTTCAGTTCCTGAACATCGGCGACCAGAAGGACCATCTCCAGCAGGTCTTCGATGCCGTCGCCGCGTTTGGCAGAGACCGGAACAAAGACGTTGGTGCCGCCCCATTCTTCACCGATCAGGCCGTATTCGGACAGTTCCTTTTTGACCTTGTCGATATTGGCACCGGGCTTATCGATCTTATTGATCGCGACAACGATCTCGACACCGGCCGCTTTTGCGTGGTTGATGGCTTCAACTGTCTGCGGCATGACACCGTCATCCGCGGCGACCACCAGAATGGCAATATCCGTCGCCTGAGCGCCGCGCATACGCATGGCAGTGAAGGCTTCGTGGCCGGGCGTATCCAGGAAGGTGATCTTCCTGCCGTTGATCTCCACCATATAGGCGCCGATATGCTGGGTGATGCCGCCGGCCTCGCCGGTCGTCACATTGGTCTTGCGGATCGCATCCAGAAGGGAGGTTTTACCATGGTCAACGTGTCCCATGACACAGACCACAGGCGGCCGTTCGACCATGTTCTCTTCCTTGTCTTCAATCGGATCCTTCAGCAGTTCGGCAATGACATCGATCTTTTCTTCCTGCTCGGCAATGATATCAAAACCGAGGGCGATATCCGCCGCTGTATCATAATCCAGATCCTGATTGACCGTATAGACCTTGCCTTCCAGGAACAGCTTTTTGATGATGGCGGAAGGCTGCATCTTCATGGCATCCGCCAGTTCCTTCAGCGTAAGCTTTTCGGGGATCGTGATCGTTTTGATCTGCGGTTCCTTCGGTTCGTTCTTCGCTTCCTTCGCCAGGCGGTCAAGATCCTTTACGCCCTTGCCCTTGGCATTTCTGCCGCCGGGACGGCGCAGTTCGTCGGAATCGCCCTTGTTGTAACGGGAGCCGGCGGATTTTGCCGCGCCCTGCTGCGTACGGGTCTGCTTGGTATTCTTGCCGTTCTTGGACAGGCCGAGACCGCCGCCAAAATCAGCGCCTCCGCGGGAGGCTGAAGAACTGCGGCCGGAAGAGCTTCCTCCCGTGCGGCGGGACTTCTGCTCATCATCTTTGTCTTTCAGGAAGCTCTGACTGCCCGTTGCACCGACGCGCTGGCTGTAGGTATTGCCGGTGCGCTGATAAGTAGGGCCTGCGCCGGACGAATGATACGCCCGGTTCTCCCCGTTGGCGTTCTGCGTATATCCTCCGCGGCCCTGGGCGCTGCGGTTTTGTCCCTGACCGCTGCCGCGGCGGTTATCCGGGCGAATGCCGTTCTTGGCGGCTTCCCGGCGTTCCTTTTGCTGCTGGGCAAGGCGTTCCGTGCGGTCTTTTGCTTCCTGTTCCGCCTGACGCACCTTCGTCATATCCACAAAACGGCGGACGGGTTTTGCCGGCTCTTCGGCTTTCGGCTGTGCAGGCGTCTCTTCTGCAGCAGGCTCTGACGGCTTCACGGCAGGTTTCTCTGCGGCTTTTTCGGCAGCAGGAACTGCAGCAGGAGCCTCAGTCTTTCCTTCAGACTTCTCTGCCGTTTTTTCAGTCTTTTTGACCGCTTTGGCCGGCTTTGCCTTTTCTGCAGGTTCCGCAGCACTTACCGCAGAAGCTGCTGCAGCGTCAGCAGTTTCGGAAGCCGCCTTTTTCACGGTCTTCTTGACTTCTTCGGCAGCTGCTTTCACTTCTGCAGCGGCTTCCGTCTTTTCCGCAGGTTTAACCGCCTTTTCGACAGGCTTAGCCGTGTTTTCTGCAGGCTTTGCCGCTTTTTCAGAAGGTTTGGCAGTACTCTGTCCTGCAGGCTTTGCTGCGGGCTTAGCCGCAGAAGCTGACGCAGCGCTGGCAGAGGCCGCCGGTTTTTTCGGCGCAGCAGGAGCCTGCGGACGCAGCTTCAGGCTGTTCTGCTGGCTGTTCTGCGTATGAAAGACCACGCTCCATTTTTTCTTTTTTGGTGCTTCACCGTTATCCGAAGCGTTTGTATTGACGTTTTTTTCATTATCCATACTTTACTCTCCCTGAACTGCGTTTAGTCTTTCGGCAGACTGTCTGATCGCTTTAGCCAGACCTTCATCCAGTATTGCGACACAGGCTCGCTTTGCTTTGCCGATCGCTTTGCCGAGGCCCTCTTTGTTCCCAAGGCAGATGACCGGACATCCCGCTGCTTCACCTCGTTCGGTAAATTTATGTTTTGTGTTCTCTGAAGCATCCTGTGCAAGAATAACGAGTTTTGCTTTTCTTGCCTTCAGGACCTGTTCAACCGAAAAATCTCCGCTCGCCGTTTTTCCGGCTTTTTCCGCAAGGCCGATCAGCCCCATGATCCTATTCTCCGACAAGAGCTTCCACCTCCGCGCGAAGGGCTTCCTTCACTTCTTTGGAAACATGGATGCGGAAGGACCGGCTCAGGCTTTCGGAGCGAAACGCCTTTTCCAGACATTCCGGATTCCGGCAGATATATGCGCCCCGTCCGGCCGCCTTTCCGCCCGGATCCACATGAAATTCGCCTTCCGGGGTATGAACGATGCGGATCAGATCCTTTTTATCTTTTTCTTCCCTGCAGCCTATGCAGCTGCGGTGGGGAATCTTTCTTTCCTTCATCAGACCTCTTCTTCGGAAGCATATTCCTCTTCGGAATAATCATTGTTGTAATCATCAATATAGCCGATCTCTTCAAACAGGCCGGACTCTCTGGCTTCGGTCTCGCTCTTGATATCAATCTTGTAGCCGGTCAGCTTTGCCGAAAGTCTGGCGTTCTGTCCGGCACGGCCGATGGCAAGGGAAAGCTGGAAGTCCGGAACAATGACCAGTGCTTCCTTTTCGTCATCGTCTGCCAGAACCAGAATGACCTTGGCAGGGCTCAGGGCGTTTTCGATCAGCTCTGCGGAGTTTTCGCTCCACTGAATGATGTCGATCTTTTCGCCGCCGAGCTCATCGACCACGGCATTCACGCGGACGCCGTTCAGGCCGACGCAGGCACCGATGGGATCCACGCTTTCGTCATGAGAAACAACGGCCATCTTCGTACGGGAGCCCGCCTCACGCGCGATCGCCTTGATCTCCACGATCCCCTGCTGCATTTCGGCAACTTCCGCCTCAAACAGCCTGCGGACAAGGTCCGGATGGGTGCGGCTGACCAGGATATGCGGTCCGCGGGGCGTATCCTTGACTTCCAGCACAAGGACTTTGATCCGTTCCGTAGGACGGTAGTTTTCCGTCTTGACCTGTTCATTTTCGGGCATGATGGCATCTGCCTTGCCCAGGTTGATATTGATATTCTTCCCGATATGCCGCTGCACCACACCGGTAATGATCTGATGCTCACGGGAATAATAACGATCGAAAACAGACTTGCGTTCTTCTTCACGAAGCTTCTGCAGGATCACGTTTTTGGCGTTCTGCGTCGCAATGCGTCCAAAGCTCTCCGAGCGGATATCCTGACGGACGACATCGCCCGGCTGGTACATGGAATTGATCTTCCGCGCATCTTCCAGGGAGATTTCCAGAGCGGGATCCGTTACTGTTTCTGTCACGGTCTTCTCCGCGTACATTTCGTAGTCGCCGGTCTCGCGGTCCATATGGACATGAATATTATCCGCTTTGCCGAAATGGTTCTTGCAGGCGGTGATCAGCGAATTCTCGATCGCCTCCATAATGACTTCGCGGCTGATATCTTTTTCCTTCTCCAGGACAGTTAACGCGTCAATAAGTTCCTTGTTCATTTTTCCTTTATCCTCCATAGCAAGGTCTGTTACAGATCCGAGAAATCGATGTAGGGGCGCGCAAGAGAGATCTCTTTACGGGCAAATGTTTTTTGCTGTTCTTCGTCAGTCAGGATCGTTACCGTATCAGCATCAAATGCTTCAAGGCGGCCGATGTACTCCTTTTTCTTTTCCGCATCCGGCTTAAACAGGCGGATCTCAATGTCATTGCCGAGATTTCGTTCAAAATCGCGGTCCTTCTTGAACGGCCGAAGAAGGCCGGGCGAACTGACTTCAAGCGTATAGGTTTCTTCGATCAGGTCTTCGGCATCCAGTCTGCTTTCCCAGGCACGGCTTGCGGCTTCGCAGTCATTGATCTTGATCCCGCCGGGTTTATCCAGATAAGCGCGCAGATAGCGGATATTGGCTTCTTTCACATATTCCACATCCACGATCTCCAGTCCCATTTCTTCACAGACAGGGGAAAGAAGCGCTTCTGCCCGTTTCTCAATGTCTTCCTTTTTGTTCAATGCATTGCTCCTTTACAAAAGGGAAAGAGTGGCTTTGGACCACTCTTTCCAGCTCAATCAACATCAACGATGGCATTATATATGCCGCTGCAGAAAAATGCAAGTCATTTTTTGCGGTTTTTCGTGTTTTTTTTCAAAGATTTTCGGGCAAAACAGGGAAAATTCTTCCGAAACCGCCCTTTTCGCTCAGTTTTTTGACCATCCGCGGGTAGAGGCGACTGCTTTGTTCCAGCCCTTCAGTTCTTCTTCTCTTCTCGCCTCGTCCATGGCAGGGGTAAATACGCGGTCGATCATCCAGTTTTTCAGGACATCCTCCTTGCTTTTCCAGAAGCCTACGGCAAGGCCGGCAAGATAGGAAGCGCCCATGGCGGTGGTCTCCACACACTCCGGACGGCGCACCGGCGTATTGATGATATCTGCCTGGAACTGCATCAGAAAATCATTCTTGCAGGCGCCTCCGTCTACTTTTAAGGCAGAGAGATGGATGCCGGAATCCAGTTCCATGGCATGCAGAACATCATTTGTCTGGAAGGCCAGGGATTCCAGCGTGGCGCGGATGATATGGTTGCGGTTCACGCCTCTGGTCAGTCCTACGATAGCCCCTCTGGCAAAGGGATCCCAATACGGCGCGCCAAGACCGGTAAAGGCCGGCACCACATAACAGCCGTTCGTATCCGGCACCTTGCGGGCAAAGTATTCGGAATCCGGAGCGGTATCGACCAGCTTCATCTCATCCCTAAGCCACTGGATCGCTGCTCCGGCCACATAGACCGAGCCTTCCAGGGCGTATTCCACTTTGCCGTCGATCCCCCAGGCGATCGTTGTCAGCAGGCCGTTTTGGGAATATACCGGTTTTTCGCCGATATTCATGAGCATAAAGCAGCCCGTGCCGTAGGTATTCTTTGCTTCACCGGGGTTAAAGCAGGTCTGTCCGAACAAAGCGGCCTGCTGGTCCCCTGCCGCGCCGGCGATCTTGATGGGACCCCCGAAATACTCCGGGTCCGACTCTCCGTAAATGCAGCTGGAGGGCATGGCCTTCGGAAGGATATTCATGGGAATATCAAGAATACGGCAGAGTTCTTCATCCCAGCACAGCGTATTGATGTTGAACAGCAGAGTGCGGGAGGCGTTGGAATAGTCCGTCACATGGACCTTGCCCTTCGTCAGCTTATAGATCAGCCAGCTGTCGACTGTTCCGAAAGCCAGCCGGCCTTCCTTTGCCAGTTCTCTTGCGCCTTCCACATTGTCGAGGATCCAGCGGATCTTCGTTCCGGAGAAATAGGGGTCGATCACCAGACCTGTCTTCTCTCTGAAGAGTTCAATGATCTCCGGATGCGCAGCCTTCAGGTCTTCCGTAAATTCCGCTGTGCGGCGGCACTGCCAGACGATCGCACGGCTGATAGGCTCACCGGTCTCTCTGTCCCACAGGATCGTTGTTTCCCGCTGATTGGTGATCCCGATCGCCGCGATATCCGTGCATAATGCCCCGATGTTTGCCATCGCCTGCTGAGCGACATGAAGCATGGTGATCCAGATCTCATTGGCTTCATGCTCCACCCAGCCCGGTTTCGGAAAGTACTGGGTAAATTCTTTCTGCGCGATGCTGCAGATCTCACCGTTTTCATTGAACAGAATGCAGCGGTTGCTGGTCGTTCCGGCGTCCAGTGCCATTACGTATTTTGCCATGATCTCCCCCTTCAGAAACTATGCTGAACCTTATGCTTCTGCGTTATCTGATTTCTTTTTGGGCGGCAGACCGAAGTGGTCCCTTACCTGCTCCTCGATATCGTCCATAAATTCAGGATGCAGCTTGAAATAATTCTTGGCATTATCTCTGCCCTGACCGATGCGTTCACCCCGATACGAGAACCAGGCGCCGCTCTTTTCCACGATGTTCGCTTTTACGGCAAGATCCAGAATATCGCCTTCGCGGGAGATCCCGGTACCGAACATGATGTCAAATTCCGCTTCCTTAAACGGCGGAGCCACTTTATTCTTGACGACCTTGACGCGGACATGGTTGCCGATCACTTCGCCGCCCTGCTTCAAGGATTCCACGCGGCGCACATCCAGGCGGACAGAGCTGTAGAATTTCAGGGCGCGGCCGCCGGTCGTCGTTTCCGGATTGCCGAACATCACACCGACCTTCTCACGCAGCTGGTTGATAAAGATCACCACGCAGCCGCTGCGGCCGATCGCCGCCGTCAGCTTGCGGCAGGCCTGGCTCATCAGTCTTGCCTGCTTGCCCATCTGTGCGTCGCCCATGTCGCCGTCGATCTCATCCTTCGGAACAAGGGCTGCCACCGAGTCGATGACCACGACATCCATCGCGCCTGAACGGACCATGGTCTCGGCGATCTCGAGTGCCTGCTCGCCGTTGTCCGGCTGTGAGACGTAGAGGTTGTCCACATCTACCCCGATAGCCCGCGCATATTTCGGATCAAGGGCGTGCTCCGCGTCCACAAAGCCGGCAATGCCGCCGAGCTTCTGCGCTTCTGCGATCACATGCAGGGCAAGCGTGGTCTTGCCGCCGGATTCCGGACCGTAGATCTCAACGATACGGCCTTTGGGGATGCCGCCGAGCCCTAAAGCAAGGTCAAGGGAAATGGAGCCGGTGGGGATGGTCTCCACATTCATGGAGGTATTGTCGCCCAGTCTCATGATCGAGCCTTTGCCGTAATCCTTTTCGATAGAGGCCACCGCGGTTTCCAATGCTTTTAATTTATCTTCCTGATTCATGATTCCTCCGTTCGAACTCTTGTTCGATTTTCTTCATCATAGAATATTTCCCCGATCTTGTCAAGCGGAATCTCCCCGTTTTCATAAATTATAGCAAACATGAAAACAGGAAAACAGCCTGCGCCATCTCCCTGCTTCACTTTACACGAAAAATCTGTTTTCTGTCAAGGGGTTTTATCCGTTTTG
>CADCPP010000021.1 GCA_902803355.1 uncultured Lachnospiraceae bacterium
CGGCAGGCGGGTTGCCAGAGATGAAACCGCGGTTTTCGTCCGGCTCCGGCGTCTTCTTCCGCATGTGCCGCTGCCGGACGGACAAATATCCTCCCAAAAGCAGCTGCGGCGGGCGGCGCAGGCTCGACAGGCGGGTTGCCAGAGATGAAACCGCGGTTTTCGTCCGGCTCCGGCGTCTTCTCCCGCATGTGCCGCTAGCCGGACGGGCAAATATCCTCCCGAAAGCAGCTGCGGCGGGGCGGCGCAGGCTTGGCAGGCGGGTTATCAGAGTTTTTTGACAAGTGTAAAGACTTGTGTTATACTGCGCATTTGTGAAGTTATCCTCACAGGAGGTTTTTTATGGCAACAAATTCTGATCCTTCCTCTTCCTGCAGCCGTGAAAGCTGTGAAGGCTGTCCCTCCGCGCAGGGATGCCCGTCCGCGCAGGGAGGCGCGCCGCAGGACCTGCACGCGCCCATGAATGCGCACAGCAAGATCAAACACGTGATCGGCATCATCAGCGGCAAAGGCGGCGTAGGCAAGAGCTCTGTTACGGCCATGCTTGCGGTCTGGCTGAAGCAGCACGGCTATTCTGTCGGCATTCTGGATGCCGACATCACCGGCCCGTCCATTCCGCGCCTGTTCGGCGTAAACGGGATCGGCGGTGTGAAGGATGAAGAGATGTACCCGGCAGAAACGGTCACCGGCATCCGCATCATGTCCATCAATCTGCTGCTGGAGGATGAAGGCCAGCCGGTGCTCTGGCGCGGCCCTATTCTCGGCAATGTGCTGCAGCAGTTCTGGAGCGATGTCGCCTGGGGTGAACTGGACTATCTGCTGGTCGATATGCCTCCCGGAACCGGCGATGTGGCGCTGACGGTCTTCCAGTCCCTGCCGGTCGAAGGTGTGTTCCTGGTCACCTCGCCGCAGAGCCTCGTGGAAATGATCGTGACCAAGGCGTATACCATGGCGCAGCTGATGGATATCCCTGTGCTGGGCGTGATCGAGAACTTCTCGTATCTGAGCTGCCCGGACTGCGGAAAGAAGATCAATCTGTTCGGGGAGAGCCATATCGGACAGTGGGCCAACGCTCACGATGTTCCCGTTGCGGCGCATCTGCCGCTTGACCCGGCCATGACCGGCTTTGCCGATACCGGAAAGATGGAGTATTACGAGGTGCCCGAAGGCTTTTCTGCCGTCGCGGCCCTGCTTCCGAGAGAAGAAGAATGAGATATCTGCGAAAGATCGCAACTTTTTTCCTTGCCGCCGTCATCCTGCTGACAGCGGCTGTTCCCGCACGGGCAGCGGCACCGGAATGGCAGCGGAAGACCACGGCGATCGGACGCACAGATCATGCTTTTGTCGATCATCTGAATGTACCCTGGCCGGATACGCCGACCGTGGACGCGGATACGGCCTTCCTGGTCGAGCTGAACAGCGGAACGGTGCTGTATGCGAAGAACGCACATAAGCAGATGTTCCCTGCCAGTATCACGAAGATCATGACGGCGCTCGTCACCATCGAAAATGTGCCGCTCACCGATATGCTGACCCTGTCGCATAATTCCGTAACGGATCTGGTCTGGGGCGGCGCGGACCCGGCGGGACGCTTCTATGAAGGCCAGTCCTTCAGTGTGGAGAACGGCCTGTATGCCCTCTGCCTTGACTCGGTGAACACGGTGGGGTATGCCCTTGCTGAGCATATCTCCGGCAGCCTGCAGGGCTTTGCCGCCCTGATGAATGAAAAGGCATCTGCGGTAGGCGCGGTCAATACCAACTTCAACAATCCCCACGGGCTGAATGACCAGACACATCTGACCACGGCGCACGATATGGCCAAGATCCTCTGGGCAGCCGCGGAAAACGACCTGTACCGTAAGATCGCCGGGACAGCCTATTACAGCTTCACGGACAAAGCCGGAACGCAGATCAACTGCAAACACGGCTTCAAGGTCTTCCGTTCGGATCTGCCGGAATATGACTGGCGCTGCGTGTGCGGCAAGACCGGCTATACCAGCGAAGCCATGTATACCCGCGCCGTCTATGCCACCGACGGCAATCTGGACCTGATCGCGGTGGTCATGCATTCGGACTCCTCGGCGATCGCCCTGTCCGATGTGGAAACGCTGCTGAATTACGGCTTCAATAATTTCTCCCTGCTGCCGCTGCCGGACTATGACGCGCAGGACTTTGTGATGACCTCCGCGACCGGACGGGATATCCTGCTGACAGCCGGTGAGATGCTCGAAAGCTATCCGGTGCCTTACCTTGTTCCGAATGCCTATGCCAAGGTCAACTGGATCCCTGAACTCATCTCGGAGAACGGCAAGCTCCTGGCCCGCTATTCCTACGGAACGCTGCTTACCGTGACTTATCCCGTCTGGGTGGATGATCCGGACGCGCCGGAGGAAACCACGGCAGCTGCCCTGCCGGATGTTACCGGAAGTACTGATACGGAAAACGGAAACGCTACGGCCGTCTCAACGGAAGATAACGGAAACGAAAAAGGCAGCGGGACGGCCCGCCGCGTGATCGTGACCATCGTGCTGCTCGTGCTGCTGATCATCGTGCTGTATATCCTGGCAGAAATGGTCCTTCGCCAGCGGAGACGAAGAAGGAGAAAACGCAGATAGCTTATGGAGACTGTACAGATCCGCTATATTATCGAAGATCTTCCCCGTATCGCGGCAGCGCCGGGCGGAGACTGGATCGACCTGCGCGCAGCAGAGGATGTCAGCATGAAGGCAGGAGAGTACCGCCTGATCCCGCTCGGCATCGCCGTGAAGCTTCCGGAAGGGTACGAAGCCCATATCGCGCCGCGCAGTTCCACCTTTAAAAACTTCGGACTGCTGCAGGTAAACGGCGTGGGCGTGGTAGACGGCAGCTACTGCGGCGACGACGACCAGTGGTTCGTTCCCATGCTGGCAACGCGGGATACGGCGGTCCGGAAGGGAGACCGTATCTGCCAGTTTCGCATCATGAAAAATCAGCCGGAGATCTGCTTTGAAGAAGTGCCGCATCTTTCCGAAGAAAACCGCGGCGGCTTTGGCAGCACCGGAGTCAGGTGAACGCCTCCTTTAAGCAGAACCCGTGCACAGCTTCCTCTCTGTGAGGAGGCTGTTTTTTTCGTGACAGTGGATTTTTTTCCGGGACTGTGTTATACTGAACAAAACTCAGTTCGCGAGGTAAACAGCAATGGAGGAAGTGCGTACCCATGTAGGCGGCCGCATTCGTCTTTATCGCAAGGCAAAACATTTTACTCTGACGGATCTTGCTGCACGCATCCACAAAAGCAAAGCGACCCTTTCCAAGTATGAAACAGGCGAGATCACAGTCGATATCGAGACGCTTTTTGATATCGCGGAAGCGCTTGGGATCTCGGTCTTTCAGCTGATCGATTACGCTCCGGGAACGAAGGAGGAACCGCTGCCGGTCAAGGACAGCTTCTTCCCGCAGGACCGCATCTATCTGTATTTTTATGACGGCCGCGTAAAAAAGGTCGTCCGCAATCTGCTGGAGATCCGGCGCGGCGGCGCGGCACCTTCAGCGACCCTTTACTATGACCTGGCCTCCTTTGACCGTCCGGAAAGCTGCCGCAATCTGTATTACGGAAAGGTCGAGTTCTTCGATACGGTCTCCAATTTCCTGTTTGAGAGCCAGAGCAACCACAGTGAGCGGGTGACCCTTACCGCACTGAACCCCTTTGACCGCGGCAAGGAAGTGCTGGGCATGCTGTCCGGGATGTCGCGTTATCCGCTGCTCCCTATCTCGATCAAATGCATTCTCTCTGCGGAGCCGCTGACCGAAGACGATGCCATGCGGGAGGAACTGATCCTATCCCAGAAAGACCTGAAGCTGATCCGCAGGCTGAATATGTTCGCTGTGGAGCAGTTTTAACACATAAAACGGACGCAGATTGCGGGAAATGAGGAATCTATGAGTGAATTTCACGGCATCCATGACCCATCCGATCCCCAGGAAGCTTACTTCGTGGGCCTGATGAATGCCTGCGGGTATCGGAGCAAGGATCTGAAGAAGCCCATTATCGGGATCGCGAATTCCTATACGGACGTGAACCCGGGACACAGGGTCTTCAGCGATCTGGCCGAATTTGTCAAGGAAGGCATCTGGGCCGCCGGCGGTGTCCCGGCTGCTTTCGGCATCCCTGCTCCCTGTGACGGCATGGCGCAGGGCAAAGGCATGTTCGACATTCTGCCGCAGCGCGACCTGATCGCCGCAAATATCGAAGCCATGGCGGATGCGCAGGGCTTTGACGGCATGGTCTTTCTCTGCAGCTGCGACAAGATCGTGCCTGGCATGCTGATGGCCGCTGCGGCGTTAAATAAACCCTGTCTGTTCCTGACGGCCGGCAGCATGCTCCCGTACGAGACCCCGGAGAGAACTTTCGTCACACCGGATCTGAAGGAATCGATCGGCGAACGGAACGTAGGCCGGATCACGCAGGAGGAATTTGCCGATTATCAGGAGAATATCTGCTATTCCTGCGGCACCTGCAGCATGTACGGCACGGCCAATACCATGGGCGTCTTTGCCGAAGTGATCGGCGTCTGCCCCATCGGCTCCACCACCATGCTCTCTGCCTCCGCGGCGAAGCGCAAACAGGCGCGGGATGTGGGCGAGCGCGTGGTCGAACTGGTGCGCGAAAAGCTAAGGTTCCGCGATATCGTTGATAAAGCAAGCCTCATGAACGGCCTGAAGCATGTGGCGGCCACCGGCGGATCTACCAATGCGCAGCTGCATATCTGCGCCCTGGCAAAGGTCATGGGCATAAGGCTGGACATCGGGGATTTTGATGAGATCCAGCGGAATGTGCCGGTCGTGGCGAAGTTCAAACCGAGCTCCCGCTACAATCTCTATGACTATCACAAGGCCGGCGGCGTGGGCGCGACCATGCTGGCTATCCGCAGTCATCTGGATGAGAGCAGACCTCTCGCCTTCTCCGGCTGCAGCATCAAGGAATATCTGGATAACTATCATCAGCCCATCAACCGGGAGATAATTCATACGCCGGATGATCCGCTCTATCCGGACGGCTGCTACGCCGTCCTTTACGGGAATCTTGCCCCCGGCGGCTGCATCGTAAAAAAAAGCGGAGTGGAGCCGGTCATGTTTCATCACCGCGGCCCGGCGGTCTGCTTCGATTCGGAAGAGGACTTGCGCCTCAATATGGCGGCAGGCAAGGTGGTCCCCGGCAGCGTGCTGGTGATCCGCTACGAAGGACCGAAGGGCGGCCCCG
>CADCPP010000022.1 GCA_902803355.1 uncultured Lachnospiraceae bacterium
CCTGCCATGCCTGCCACGACGGCGGATATTGCCCGCAGGGGCTGACCTTTGAAGAAAGGACAAAGATGCTGGCAGAGGATCCCGATGAATTCAGAAGGCGGGTAGACCAGACGCTCCGCCACCACTATGAGCTGATCGTCAAGCTTCATGAAAGAGGGACCTATTTCTTCGATTATGGGAACAGCTTCCTGAAATCGGTCTATGATGCGGGAGTAAAGGAGATCTGCAAGAACGGCGAAGACGAAAAGGATGGTTTTGTATTCCCCTCCTATGTGGAGGATATCCTTGGCCCGCAGCTTTTCGATTACGGCTACGGCCCCTTCCGCTGGTGCTGCCTTTCCGGCAAGGAATCCGACCTGGATGCCACGGACAGGGCAGCCATGGAATGCATCGATCCCGACAGACGCTATCAGGACCGCGACAATTATGTATGGGTGAGAGATGCTAAGAAAAATAAGCTGGTGGTGGGGACCCAGTGCCGTATCCTGTACCAGGATGCCATGGGCCGCATGAACATCGCGCTGAAGTTCAATGAGATGGTGAGAAACGGCGAGATCGGGCCGGTGATCCTGGGCCGTGACCATCACGATACCGGCGGCACCGACGCGCCCTTCCGCGAGACCTCGAACATCAAGGACGGCTCCAATATCATGGCGGACATGGCCGTGCAGTGCTACGCGGGCAACGCCGCGCGCGGCATGAGCTACATTGCCCTGCATAACGGCGGCGGCACCGGCATCGGGCGCGCCGTGAACGGCGGCTTCGGCATGGTGCTGGACGGCTCCGAGCGGGTCGATACCATTTTGAAGATGGCCATGCCCTGGGATACGATGGTGGGCGTTGCGCGCCGCAGCTGGGCCGGCAATGAGAATGCTCTTGCGACTGCCGCGGAATACAATGAGATGCGCAGCGGCAGCGACCTGATCACCATGCCTTACCAGGCGGAAGACGACGTTGTCGACGCTGCCTTCAAAAAGATATTTGGATAAAACGAAAGGCTCCCCTGAGGGAGCTGTCAGCGAAGCTGACTGAGGGAGTTTATGTCAAAACTGCTCATCACCAATATCGGTCTTCTGGCCACTCCCCTTGGCCGCTCAGCCCTGGCAGGGAAGGCGCAGGGCGAGATCCTGAAGCTTTCGCATGCCTGGATCATGACGGAGGACGGCGTCATCACCGAAGCCGGCTCCGGCGAGCCGCCCATCATGGAGCAGGAGCGCTGCTTTGAGACCATCGATGCGGGCGGCCGCCTGGTCACGCCGGGTCTTGTGGATGCGCACACGCACCTCATCTTCGGCGGCTTCAGGCAGCACGAGCTGGCGGATAAGCTGCGCGGCAGGACCTATCTGGAGATCCTGGCTGCCGGCGGCGGGATCTTATCGACCGTGAAGGCCACACGGGCAGCCTCTGAGGCTCAGCTCACGGCCAAAGCCCTCGCGGCGCTCAAGGAAATGCTCTCCTTCGGCGTGACGCTCTGCGAAGCGAAAAGCGGCTACGGACTCTCGACCGAAGAAGAACTGAAGCAGCTGCGCGTGGTCCGGAATCTGAACGGCACGCAGCCCGTGGAACTCGTCTCTACCTTCCTTGGCGCCCACGCCATCCCGCCGGAATACAAGGACGACCACGAAGGCTATGTACGCCTCATCTGCGAGGACATGCTTCCTGCTGTTGCTTCGCAGGGCCTTGCGGAATACTGCGACGTGTTCTGCGAGAGCGGCGTCTTCAGCGTGGAAGAAAGCCGCAGGATCCTCTCCCGCGCGCTTGCCCTCGGCCTGAAGGTCAAGATCCATGCCGATGAGATCGACGCTTTAGGCGGTGCGCAGCTTGCCGGTGCGCTCGGGGCCGTGAGTGCGGAACATCTGATCGCGGTCACGGATAAAGGCATCAAGAGCATGCAAAAAGGCGGCACCATCGCCTGCCTGCTGCCGGCCACCAGCTTTTATCTGGGCGCAGACTACGCGCCGGCGCGCAAATTCATCCAGGCGGGCGTCCCTGTTGCTCTCGCGACGGATTATAATCCGGGTTCCTGCCCCAGCCTGAATCTGCAGCTGGTCATGAATCTGGCCTGTCTGAAGGATAAGATGACGCCGGAGGAAGTCCTGACCGCCGTGACCTTAAACGGCGCCGCCGCCATCGGCCGGGCCGTAAGCCACGGCAGCATCGAAGCGGGAAAGAAGGCTGACTTTGTCATCCGGAACGCCGCCGATCTTGATTATCTCTGCTACCGCTTCGGCAGCAATCTTGCCGGGACGGTGATCAAAGGCGGGATCATCTGCTGAGACCGCCACAGCTTTTAACATCATTAAAACCTAAGGAGTTATGTGCCATGATCGTCTTGGACGGCACTCATCTGACCATTTCCGACGTGATCCGTGTCGCGCGGGAAAACGAAGAAGTCTGTTTATCCGAAGCATCCAGAAAGGCCGTGGCGAAAGCCCGCGCCTATGTGGACAAGAAGTTAGAAGAAGAGGCCGTAGTCTACGGTCTTACCACCGGGTTCGGCAGGTTTTCCGACCGGTATATTCCCGAAGAAGAAGCAGCACAGCTGCAGGCAAATCTGATCCACTCTCACGCCTGTGCCATGGGCGATCCGCTGCCCACGGACGTGGTGCGCGGCGCGATGCTGCTTCGGATCAACGCCCTTTCCCGGGGCAATTCCGGCATCCGCCTTTCCACGCTGGAGACGCTGCTGGCCATGCTGAATAAGGGCGTTCATCCCATCATTCCCGAAAAAGGATCTCTTGGCGCAAGCGGTGATCTTGCCCCCCTGGCACACATGGTCCTGGTCATGCTGGGCGAAGGCGAGGCGGAATATCAGGGCCGCCGGATGAGCGGCAAAGAAGCCATGGCAGCCGCAGGGATCAGACCGGTGCAGCTTGCCGCGAAAGAAGGCCTCGCCCTCATCAACGGCACGCAGATCATGACCTCGATCGCCTGCGGAGCGGTGTGGGATGCCCTGCAGCTTGCCAAAACAGCCGACATTGCCGCAGCTATGACCTGCGAAGCCCAGCTTGGCATCAAGAAAGCCTTCGATCCGAAGCTCCATGCCCTGCGAGGCCAGAGCGGGCAGATGAAGACCGCCGCCAATCTCCTTCACCTCCTTGAAGGAAGCAGGCTGGCCCTTGCGCTGCAGCCGGATAAAGTGCAGGATGCCTATACCATTCGCTGCGTGCCGCAGATCCACGGCGCAAGCCGCGACGCCATCGACTATGTGTGGAACGTGGTCAGCCGGGAGATCAACGCAGTCACCGATAACCCCATCATCTTTCCGGAGGAAGACGAGGCCATCTCCGGCGGCAATTTCCACGGCCAGCCCATTGCGCTTGCCATGGACTTTCTGGGCATCGCCGTCTCGGAATATGCGGACGTATCCGAGCGCCGCATCGAGCGCATGGTCAATCCGAACCTTTCCGGCCTGCCGGCCTTCCTGACAAAGAACGGCGGTCTGAACTCCGGCTTCATGATCGTGCAGTACGCTGCCGCCTCCATGACCTCGGAGAATAAAGTCTACGCGCACCCCGCCTCGGTGGATTCCATCCCCTCTTCCGCGGGACAGGAAGACCACGTCAGCATGGGAACAACTGCCGCGCGCAAGGCCAGACTGATTCTGGACAATTCGCGCAAGGTGGTCGCTCTTGAGCTCTTTACCGCTGCTCAGGCGCTCTGGCTGCGCGGCGAAGAGAAGCTTTCACCGGCCACCCGTGCGGTCTATGACTGCCTCCGGCAGGAGATCCCGCCCGTTGAAGACGACAGGGTGATGTATCCGCTCATGAACGCTGCCGAAGCCATGATGCGTGACGGCCGGCTGCTCCGCGCCGCGGAAAGTCTCTGCGGAGCGCTGGAATAAAACGATCATGTCCTGCCAAAAATACAAAAGCGCAAACAGGAGCCGCCCGGATTTGGACGGCTCCTGTTTTGTCTTGTAATTCTTTTACCGGATCCCGAAGGTCTTGTTTAAGGCTATCACGTCGCTTTCTTCTGCGGGTCGGAGACGATGCCGCCGGCAGGATGCTCTTTCAGCGAATAGCGCAAAAG
>CADCPP010000023.1 GCA_902803355.1 uncultured Lachnospiraceae bacterium
TCACGATACGGCCGACCAGCGCCGGGTTCATGAAGTTGCAGCCTATGCCGCCGAAGAGCTGCTTGGCCAGGATGATCGCAGCCAGGTCGCCCACGAGCAGCATCCAGATGGGCATGCTCACGGGGACGTTGAACGCCACCAGCATGCCGGTCACCACCGCGGACAGATCCGAAACGGTGATGGGGCGCTTCATCAGCTTTTCATAGAGGTATTCAAACAGCACGCAGGCCCCCGAAGAGATCAGGGTGAGCAGCAGCGCGCGGATGCCGTACAGCACCACGGAAGCAATCAGGGCAGGCACTAACGCAATGATGACATCCAGCATGATGTTCTGCGTGGTGCGGGTGCTCCGGATGTGCGGGGATACGCTTAAATTCATTTTGCTCATTTGATTCCCGCCTCCCGTAAATATTGTTTTGCCAGCTTATGGCTCTCGACCAGGTTTCTCTTGGCCGGGCAGACGAAGGAGCAGCTGCCGCATTCCATGCAGAGGTTCACCTTCAGTTCGGACAGGCGCTTTAAGTCTTTCTTCAGGCAGGCCTGTTCAAGCTCGGTCGGCATCAGGTGCAGCGGGCAGGTGTCGATGCAGCGTCCGCAGTGGATGCAGGCCGAAGGTTCCGGGATCTTCGCATCCTTTTCATCAAAGATCAGGATGGCGTTCGTATTCTTCAGGATCGGCTGGTCCAGGTCCGGAATGGCGGTGCCCATCATTGGGCCGCCGTACAGGGCCTTGGCCGGCTCACATTTCAGACCGCCGATGTGCTCAATGATCTCGCTGATCTTCGTGCCGATCGGGACGATCAGGTTCTGCGGATTCTTCACCGCGGAGCCGTCGATCGTGATGCACTTGGAAGAAAGCGGCTCGCCGGTCATCAGATATTTGCCGATGAAGGACAGCGTGGTCGCGTTCAGCACGATGCAGCCGACGTCCAGCGGAAGCTTTCCTTCGGGAACGATGCGGCCTGTCGTGTTGTAGATGAGGACCTTCTCACCGCCCTGCGGGTAGGAGGAAGGCAGCTCGATCACGTCGCACTTTTCCACCTTGTCGGTATATTCGCGCATGATGCGGATCGCTTCCGGCTTGTTGTTCTCGATGCCGATGTAGATCTGGGACGTCGGGAAGAAGCGCTTGATCGCATCAAGACCGGCGCGGATCCTCTGCGGATTATCGCGCATGGTGTGGGTATCCGAGGTGATATACGGCTCGCATTCCGCGCCGTTCACCAGGATGTAATCCACCTTGGCCGGATCGACCTTCAGCTTCACGCTGGTGGGGAAACCTGCCCCGCCGAGTCCCACGATGCCGCTGTCCCGGACTGCCTGAATAAAGGAATCGAAATCCGTCAGCTCGGGGGCTTTCAGGTTTTCATCCTTCTCGTTCAGACCGTCGGACTCAATGGTCACGGCCATGCAGGAGCCGCCGTTGGAAAGCAGCATGCTGTCGACCTTCTTCACGGTCCCGGAAATGGACGCGTGGATCGGCGCAGAGACAAAACCACCGGGTTCCCCGATCAGCTGGCCCGTCTTGACATGATCCCCGACTTTCACGACCGGCTTGGCCGGGGCACCGATGTGCATGGACATCGGGATGGTGACGGACTTCACCTCGAAGAAACGCTGTGGTACGGAATTTTGCGTGTTCTTCCGATGCGGAACATGAACACTTCTCAAGAATTTTGGCGCCACTGTTTTTCTCCCTTGTTTTGTGTTATGATATCTACACGACAAACGCCGGGAAGCTTTCCCAGGGAAAGACTCCCCGCACCGGTGCGGATGTCATCTCCGTGGCCCTTTGGCTGCCATGCCGGTTCATTCATTGAACTGCACGTTCCGAGGGCCCACAACCGTTTTCCAGTTTATCACCAAACCCATTGTTTTGGCAAGGATTATCTCATGAAGAAACTTATTATTTTTTGTCAATATGATTTCTGCCGTCTGAAGCGGGTCGTTTTCTGCCTCATCCTTGCGTGTTTCCTCACTCTCTGCGCCTGCGGGAAAACGGATGCCGCCCCTTTTGTCAGGACCAGCTTTGCCTTTGACACCGTTGTCAGCTTCACCTACTACAGCAAGAAGGATGAAGCCGCTGTCGGAAAGGCCACGGAACGACTCTCCTACTATGAGCACGTCTTTTCCCGGACCGATCCCGAAAGCGAGCTGCATAAGGTGAATGCCCGCCTTGCCGAAGCTGCCGCGGAAGGGATCGCGCCGGTCAAGGTCGCGATCTCCATTGAGCTCTATCAGGCGCTGAAGCTCGCTCTGGACTATGCCGAAAAGACCGGCGGTGCCTTCGATCCCACGCTGGGCAGGCTGCTGGAGCTGTACGATTTCAGCGGTACGGAGCATACCGTGCCCTCTGAGGAGGAGCGGGCGGAGATCCTCTCCCACTGCGGCTTTGAAAAGCTGCACATCCTGCCCTACGGAGGCATCGCCGTCGCGGACGCGCCTTCACCTTATCCCTATCAGCTGATCGTGGATGACCCGGAACTGGCTATCGACCTTGGCGGCATGGCCAAGGGCTATATTGCGGACCGCCTGAAGGAAGAATTAAAAAATGACGGCGTAAAAAGCGCCATCATCAATCTGGGCGGAAATATTCTGGTCATTGGCAGCAAGCCGGACGGCAGTGCCTATACGGTGGGCGTGCAGAAGCCGGAAGCCGGCAGCAGCGAATACCTGACCAGCTTCCCGCTTACCGATGCTTCCGCCGTGACCAGCGGTTCCTATCAGCGGTTTTTTGAGCAAGGCGGCGTGACCTACCATCACATCCTGGATCCGAAGACCGGTCTGCCGGCGGAAAGCGGGCTGAAATCGGTCACCGTCGTCACGAGATCCTCTGCCGAAGCCGATATCTTAAGTACCGCGCTTTTTGTCATGGGAGAAGAAAAAGGCAAGGCCTTTTCGGAGGCCCTGCCTGCTGTTTCCGTTTATTACGTCGACAGTGCAGATCAGCTTACTGCCCTGCCCAGATAGATACGCTTTCGCTTTCGACTCTCCGCCGCGCTTCGGCAAGGGAGATCTTCTCCCGCCGCGCGATCTCGGCAAGGTCCTCGTATTCGATCTTAGCCTTGGTGACGCCGTAGCCCTCCGAACGCTTCACATGGACCGTTCCGAGCGAGGTCTCCGCCGCCTCGATCTGCCGCTTCAGAATATAGCGCTGAACGACGCTCTCGCGGATCCCGATCGTGCTGGTGTGGACAAAAAGAGCCCGCACGATGGCCTCTTTCTTTTCCGGCCGGCACAGAACGGTCAGCAGCGTTCCGGGCCGGTTCTTTTTCATCAGAACGGAGCTTGTGAAGACTTCGGCGGCGCCCTCTTCAAAGAGGCGCTCCGTGGCAAAACCGATCTCTTCCGCCGTCATATCGTCAAGATTGATCTCCAGCCTGATCACACTGTCGGTCAGGTCGTTCTCCGCTTCTCCCAGGAAGGCGCGGATGCAGTTGGCCTGCGGGAAGTCCTTTCTGCCCATGCCGTAGCCGATCGTCTCCGTGCGCATCATCGGCATCTCCCCGAAGCTTTTTACAAAGTGCTTAAGCAGCGCGGCGCCCGTGGGCGTGCAGAGCTCTCCCCGGATCGCGCCGCCGTAGGTCGGAATGCCCTTAAGGAGGATCGCAGTTGCCGGCGCCGGGACGGGCAGGATGCCGTGCGCGCAGTTTACGGTGCCGCTGCCGACGTGGACCGGAGAGGCATAAACGGCTTCCGGCGCGATCCGTTCCATCAGCAGGCAGACCGCCGCAACATCGGCAATGGCATCGAGCGTACCGACCTCATGGAAATGGACTTCGCTCACCGGCCTGCCGTGCACGCTGCTTTCTGCCTCGGCGATCAGGCGGTAGACCGCCAGAATATCTTCTCTAACTTTTTGTGAGACCTTCAGAGAGGCTGTGATCTCTTCGACCGATGCGAGGCCTCTGTGCTCATGATGGTGCACATGCGGATCCCCGTGACTGTCCTCGTGATCATGGGCGTACTCTTCCGCGTGATGGTGCTCATGATCGTGATCGTGGTCGTGGTGATCGTGATCATGTTCATGCTCATGATGGCCATGTCCCTGCGTGTCAGCTTCCCCTTCTTCCGCGCCGTCGATCAGGACCGCCATGTGCGTTCCCCTGATCCCGCATTTGCTCACCGGGGCCTTCTGAAACCTGACATGAGGGATCCCGAGGCTGTTCAGCTCCCCGACAAAGGCGTCAGGATCGGGAACAAGTTCAAGGAGCGAAGCCGTGAGCATATCGCCGGCTGCCCCCATACTGCAGTCAAAATAGAGTGTTTTCATGCGGCAGATCCTTTCGCGCAGTTAATGCCGGTCAATGACGCCGGCCTTTTCCAGCGCCATGATCAGGATCGGGATCAGGACGATATGCAGAATGATCCCCGGAACAGCGTTCAGGACCGCGCCGGCCAGGAACATCTCCAGGGTGAAGGCTTTTCCGGCAAGCCCGAGAAGCAGCCATTTGGCAGCGCCCCAAACAAGCCTGCCCAGGATCATGGAAACGATCAGGGTAAGATAGATGTTGATGGTCTTTCGCGGCAGCAGGCGGTACAGCAGGCCGGAAACGATGCCGTAGGCAGCCAGCTCAAAGGCCATGCAGACCGCATCCGGATAGAGGGCAGGCATGCCGAAGAGGACTGAACGCAGCAGCGGCGCGATGAAGCCGACGGCAAGCCCCCAGGGCCAGCCGCAGACAAAACCGCATAAAA
>CADCPP010000024.1 GCA_902803355.1 uncultured Lachnospiraceae bacterium
CATCACGCCGACCACGATCATGCTGCCGAAAAGGTCCTTGCTGCGGTTGGCGATCATCATCATGCGGTACAGCAGGAAAAGGTAAAGGACGATCAGGGCGATCGCCCCGAACAGGCCAAGTTCCTCACAGAGGATGGCGAAGATCATATCGTTCGAGGATTCCGGGACGAAGCCAAGCTTCTGCGTGGAAGCGCCGAGACCCTTGCCGAATACGCCGCCTGAGCCGATCGCATACAGTCCCTGGACCACCTGGTAACCGTCGCCGCCCGCGTCATACATCGGCTGGTTCCAGATGTAGATACGCTTCAGCTGATAGGCCTTCAGCAGCCCTGTCTCTTCGATCTTTTCGCCGATCCTGATGAGCGTATCGAGCGGGATCACTTTGATCGTGATCATCAGGGCGAGAACCAGCCCCATCCCGACCCAGAATACGATCTTCCGCGTCTTTTTTTTGCTCACCAGCATGATCATGGCGATGGGGATCGCGAAAATGATCACGCCTGAGCTTAAGTTGTTTTTCAGCACCAGCAGCCCGGGCAGGGCGCAGAGGCCCATAATGATCAGCAGCCATTTCGTCCGGTCGATCTCTTTCGCATAGCGGTGGATCAGGAATGCCATCAGCAAAATGATGGCGATCTTGACCAGCTCAGCGGGCTGGAACGAGATCGAATTTGTCACCCGCATCCAGCGGGTCTGCCCGTTCACGTTGATCCCCAGCTTGGTAAAATCCGTGAGGATCATGCAGATGACGGCCAGGGCATAGGCAGGCCAGACAAAGAAGGCATAAAAGCGGTGAGGGATCAGCGAGATCACGATCGCCGCGGCAAGTCCCAGGCCGTAAAGCATCAGCTGATGGCGGAAGTAATACATCCCGTTATGGAGCTTGCTTTCCGCGGTATAATAGCTGGAGCTGTAGATCATGATCAGTCCGAAAACACAAAGAAACAAGACGACGAACAGCAGGCTGAAGTCGTAGCCGGAAAGCCATCTTATTCCATTTTCAGACTGTCTTTTTCTCATGCTTCTTCTCTCACCAGACGTTTGAAGTGTTCTCCGCGGACCTCAAAATTCGGGTACATGTCCCAGCTTGCGCAGGCCGGGGAAAGCAGGACGGTATCGCCGGGCTCTGCCTTCTCCTCTGCCGCTTTCACGGCTTCTTCCATGGAGCCGACAAAGCAGTAAGGGACCGGACAGATCTTGTCCGTGCAGGCAGCGATCGCTTTCGCAGTCTCTCCCATCAGAATCAGATACTTGACCGTACCTTTGAATTTCTCCACCATCTCGCTGTAGTCCGCCCCTTTGTCAAAGCCGCCTGCAATGAGCACGGTAGGCTTCGTCATGATCTCCAGGGCTTTGACCGTAGAGTCCACATTGGTGCCCTTGGAATCGTTGTAATAATCCACGCCGTCCTTCGTGCAGACATATTCCATGCGGTGCGGCACGGCAGTAAAGCTGAGCACCTGCTTCCGGATCACCTCAAGAGGCACGCCGGCCGCTTTTGTGATCAGGACCGCTCCCATCACGTTTTCATAATTGAATTTGCCGATCAGATGCAGGTCCGCGGTATCGCAGATGACCTCTTCAGGCTCGTCCTTCCAGCGAAGAATGATCTCTCCGTCACGTAAGAAGCAGCCTTCCTTCAGTTCCCGGACGCTGCTGAACCAGAGGATCTGCGCTTTCGTGCGGGATACGACCCTGTCCATCCAGGCCGACTCCCGGTTCAGGACCAGGTATTCGTTCTCCTTCTGGGAAAGGGTGACCTTCATCTTGATATCGACATAGTTTTCCATGGAGCCGTGGCGGTCCAGATGATCCGGGGTGATATTGGTGATGATCGAGACCTCCGGATCCACCATGGGAAGCGATTCCATCTGAAAGCTTGACATTTCCACGACCGTGATCGAGTCGTCCGTGGTATCCAGTGCCTCGTCCGACCAGGCGTGGCCGATGTTGCCCAGTACGAAGACCTTGTCCATAAACCCGCGCAGGATATGTCCCACGAGCGCCGTGGTCGTGGTCTTTCCGTTCGTTCCCGTTACGGCGATCAGCCGTCCCTTGTGGAAATGATAGGCCAGGGCGATCTCGCTGATGATGGGCACTCCGGCTTCCCTAAGAACCTTTACGAAGGGTCTGGTCAGCGGGATGCCGGGGCTGCTCGCGCACATCTGCATGCGCCTGGCATCTTCTTCCTTCAGCTCGCCCAGAATGATCTCACAGGCATTCCCTTCCAGTTTTTCGATCAGCGCGGCTTTATCCAGCTTCGCGTTTTCATCATACAGGACCGGGGTAAAGCCGGCTTTCTGCAAAAGGCGGACAGCGTTCAGGCCGCTTCGTCCTGCTCCGGCAACCATGATCGGGATCTCTTTGCTCCAGCTTTCGTTCATCGCATTACGCTCCTAAATATGCCACGCAGCAGAAAAACACCGTAATGACCGTAAACACGATCACGATACGGGCTTCTGACCAGCCGTAAAATTCAAAGGTATGATGGATCGGCGTCATTTTAAAGACGCGTTTTCCGTGGGTGATCTTGAAATAGCTGACCTGGATCATCACGGACAAGGTCTCGCAGACGTAGATGATGCCGCAGATCAGCAGCATAAACGGCTGTCTCAGAATGATGGCCGAAGAAGCCACAAAACCGCCGAGCGCTAATGACCCCGTATCGCCCATAAAAATGCGGGCAGGGTTCGTATTGAACAGCAAGAAGCCAAGGAGCGCGCCGCAGACCGCAGCCGTGACCGGCTCGATGCCGCTTCCGTACAGGAAAGAAATGGCGGTAAAAAACAGGGCGACCACCGCGGTGACGCTGCTGCACAGTCCGTCGATGCCATCCGTCAGATTCACGCCGTTGTCGGTTCCCAGAACCAGCAGGAAAAACAGCGGAATGACCCAGAAGCCGATATCTACCGGTTCCTTGACAAAGGGGATGCGGATCATCGTCGGGTCTGCTGCCTTTGCCATTCTGTACCAGCAGAACGCCACGGTCATCAGCAGCTGAAGGCCAAATTTCTGCCAGGCTTTCAAGCCCTCGTTCACGCCGTGTTTTTTCTTCAGTCCGTCATCCAGCAGACCGATCAGACCGTAGCCGACCGTCATGGCCAGAACGGGGACGATCTCCGGATGATCCTTCAGGAAGGGGATCACGGCAAAAAGGATCGCGGGGACGAAGGCCATGCCGCCCATCGTAGGGGTACCGGCCTTTTGCTGATGTTTCGGTCCGACTTCGCGGATGTGCTGTCCGATGTGCTTTTTCTTCAGCAGCGGGATCAGCAGGGCGGTAAAGACCGCGCTCAGGATCAAAGCGAGACCGAAGGCTAAGATTGCTTGCTTCATGGTTTAATGCCTCTGTTCATCAGGATTATTGAGATAAGCTGCGCAGGGGAAATGCTCTTCGCGCAGCATCTATTCTTCGGGGATCCCCAGGTAAGGGATGATGCGCTCCATAATATCATGCTCCAGCACAACAGCGCTTCTTGCGGAGACCGTGGTGCCCTCGTGTTCCGGTTCGTCAACGACCACATAGACCAGGAGCTTGGGATTACTGACCGGGGTGAAGCCCATAAAGGAAATGACGTAATTATGCTCCTCAATGGGGTATTTCTGGGCGGTACCGGTCTTGCCGCCCACCGTATGGCCTGCCAGTGCCGCAGCACCTGCCGTGCCTCCGTTGACCGTTTCGAAGGCCGCCTGTTTCAGGAAATCGCAGGTAGCTCCGCACAGGGTCGCGCGCACCAGCTCCGGCTGCACCGTTTTGACGACGCCGCCGTTTTCGTCCAGCAGCTGACGGACCACATGGGGCTGATAGTAGTAGCCGCCGTTCAGGATGGAGCAATATGCGGCCGCCATCTGGATCATGGTCGAGGAGTAGCCCTGGCCGAAGGAGCAGGTGGCCAGATCGATCTGGCTCATGCTGTTTTCGTTGAACAGGATGCCCGTTGCCTCGCCGGGAAGGTCGATGCCGGTGCGGCTCCCCAGGCTGAAGAGCCGCTGCCATTTCAGCATGGTCTTCGTGTTCAGGCGCTGGGCGATATTCATCATTGCGTCGTTGCAGGAATACATGAGCGACTGCGTAAGGCTCAGGGTCCCGTGACCGTTGACATTGTTGCAGTGGATCGTAACGCCGGAGATGGTCTCCCCGCCGTCGCAGAGGAACATCGTGTCCGTACCGATCGCGTTTTCTTCCAGCGCCATCGCCACCGTCAGCTCCTTCGAGACAGAGCCCGGCGTATAGGCGTCGTTGACGGTGAAATTACGCCATACTGAATTCTGCAGCGCCGACCGTTCCTCGTCCGTCATGGCTTTCAGTTCCTCATCGCTCACGACGTAGGAGAAATCCATCGGATCGTTCGGATCATAGACCTTGTCTGTCGCCATGCCGAGGATCTCGCCGTTGGTCGGATCCATGACGATCACACCGATATTCTTGTATTCATGCTCAGTTTTGTAATTCGCGATCAGTTCTTCCACCACCCGCTGAACATTGTAGTCGATGGTGCTCACGACGGTGTGGCCGCTCACCGCAGCCTGGATGACGCTCTCATAATCGCCTTCCGTGTTGATATGGCTGTAGCGCTTGCCGTTGACTCCGCTTAAGGAATCATTGTAGTACTCCTCAATGCCCCAGTGGCCTTCGCTGCTTTCCGCTCCGGAAAAGCCAAGCACCGTGCAGGCAAGCGTGTGATAAGGGTATTCGCGATCATATTCCGTTTCGAACCAGACGCCGGTGACTTTATCGTTGTGCAGCTTCTTCTTATTGGCGTCCTTCGCCGTGTTATAGGCTGTCTGATATTCCAGAAAGCGGTTCATGTCCTCAGCGCTGAGCGCGCGCACGTAGCGGATATAGGAGCTGGAAGATTTCTCATCCAGCAGCCTGTTCAGTTCGTCCCGGTCGAAGCCGTAAACATTGACCAGGGCGCTGACTGTCGCTTCGCGGTTCGGCTGCGGATTGCTCGCCTTGGCCGTGTATAAGATGACAGACGGGTCCAGGATCAGATTGTAGACTTCCTCGCTGTAGGCCAGCACCGTACCGTTGCGGTCCGTGATGTTGCCGCGGCGGAAGGCCATCGTGGACGTCCCGTAGCCCTGCTGCGAGAGGATCCTCAGCTGGTACTCCTCTCCGTTATTGCGCATAAGGATCAGCAGATAGACCACAAATGCAAACAAAACTGCCGCCACCACCAGGTAGGTGAACGCCAGTTTTCTTCGCATGCGGACCGTTAATCTGCGTTTATGGATCTCAGCTGCTTGGGACGTTTTCATGCTGCCGCACATACTCCCTCATCTGTTCGGTATATTCCACCACTTCGTTTTCATCCGGGTAGACCATACCCATCTCTTCAACGGCAATACGGAAGACTTCTTCCAGATCCATCTGCGCGCCCAGGCGGTTTTCCATGACCGCGTTTTCCGCGCGGGCCTTTACCAGCTGCTGCTCCAGACTCGCGATGCGGTTCATGGAAGCGTTGATGGAGGCATTGACCTTCAGATAGCTGAAGCACAGATAGCCAAACAGGAGGGTAACGACAAGCAGCGTAAGCACATAAGGGACGTTAATGCGTACACGGACCGGACGCTGTTCCGGCTGTACGCTTACCCGGAGGATCTCCTCTTCTTCGCGGCGCGCCGGCAGCGTTTCCCGAACGCGTACCGTATTACCGTCTATATAATAACGTCTGGACTTAGCCATGTCAAATCTCCTATTCCTCACCCATCCGTTCAAATACCCTCAGCTTAGCGCTGGCTGAACGGGAGTTTTGGGCCATCTCCTCTTCCGTCGGAAGGATAGGTTTCCGGGTGATCACTTTCCCCTTGCTTTTCCGTCCGCACACGCAGACCGGAAATTCTTTCGGGCAGATGCAGGGGTCTTCTGCCGTTTTAAACGCATTTTTCACGATGCGGTCTTCCAGCGAATGGAAGGTGATGACCGCCAGCCTGCCGCCGAGCGCCAGCAGATCGATCAGATCCGGCAGACACGCCTCAAGTGTGGTCAGTTCGTGATTCAGCGCGATGCGGACAGCCTGAAAAGTCCGTTTGGCCGGATGTCCGCCTGTATTTCTGTACTTTGCCGGGACCGCCTTCTCAATGATCCGGACCAGTTCGCCGGTCGTTTCGATGGGATGATTCTGTCTTTCGAGCACGATCCGTTTCGCGATAAGCCCCGCGAAGCGCTCTTCTCCGTAATCTCTGAGGATACGGGACAGCTCGGTTTCGCTGCTGTCATTGATCAGGTCAGCCGCCGTTCTGCTCTCCTCAGTATCCATCCGCATATCGAGCGGAGCATTCTTCATGTAGGAGAAGCCGCGGTCCGGGTCATCCAGCTGATGGCTGGAAACGCCGAGGTCCAGCAGAATGCCGTTTACCCGGGCAATACCGAGCGTCTTCAACGCCTGCGGCATGTCGCCGTAATTGCTTTTGACGAGATAATACTTCGGCCGCCCGCCTTCCGGCATAGCCGCAAGTTCATCTTCCAGCCTGCTCTTTGCTGCCGCAAGGGCTTCATTGTCGCGGTCAATGCCGACCAGTGTGCCGTCTTTTGACAGCCGTTTCAGGATCTGCGAGGAATGGCCTGCGCCGCCCACCGTGCCGTCGGCATAGATCCCGTCCTTTATGATCTTCAGGGCATCCAGGCATTCATTCAGCAGTACGGGGACGTGGGAAAATTCCATCTCTTCTCTCCTCAGATCCCCAGGTCTGCCATCTTTTCCGCCAGTTCGTCCACATCATCGTAAGCGGAGGCTTTTTCCCAGTTCTCTTTATCCCAAAGCTCTACTCTGCTGCCGACGCCGCACAGGACCACATCCTTTTCGAGTCCGGCGGCGTCGCGCAGGTTCTGCGGGATCAGAGCACGCCCCTGTTTATCCAGTTCGATCTCGGCCGCTCCGGCCAGGAAATAACGGACAAACTTGCGGGCATCCTTACTGGTCAGCGGCAGGGTCCTGAGCTTTGCCTCAAAACGCTGCCACTCGCGGTTCGGGAAAAGAAAAAGGCAGTCATCCAGACCACGGCTGATCACAAAAACATCGCCAAGTTCTTCCCGCAGTTTCGCAGGAATGATGACGCGTCCCTTGGGATCGACCGAATGGTTATACGTCCCCATCAGCATGTTCATGGTGCCTCCTCCTTTCTTTTCCGGGAATTCAGAGGAAAAACGGGCTTAAATTCGCCACTTTGTGGCACTTTCCTCCACTTCTCTCCCCTGTGGCTATGATTCTAAGGGATTTCGCGCAAAAATGCAAGTATTTTTTGCAAAAAACAGCTGATTTGAGCTAAGTTATTTTTGCATTTTGGCAAGTGAAAATTTCGCAGTAAAAAACGGCACGGAAACAAAAAAAAGCGGCGGACGCATCGTCCGCCGCAAGGGCCAAAATCTGTCAGATTTTACTTCATCTTTTCTCTTTTTGCCGCGTTTTACCGCATGCTCTTATCGTACGGGATGCCTTCCGCCTTGGGTGCCTTGGAGTTCTTGGACGTAAACGCCAGCACGATCAGGGAAATGACATACGGCAGCATGTTGTAGACGTAGCTCGGCAGGTTCAGGCTGTACAGGAAGGGGATCCCGATGTAGACGTTGCTTAAGGCCCGGAAGAAGCCGAACAGCAGGGCTGCAAGAGCGATGCGGTGCGGTTTCCACTGACCGAAGATCATGACAGCTAACGCCAGGAAGCCAAAGCCCGCTACGCCGTATTCAAACTGCCATTTGGATACGCCGGCCAGAATATAGCAGATGCCGCCGAGGCCCCCGTAGACGCCCGAGATGAGCACGCCGGACCAGCGCATTTTGATCACGTTGATGCCGACGGAAGCCGCTGCCTGAGGATGCTCGCCGCAGGCCATCAGGCGAAGGCCGAATTTCGTCTTGTACAGGGCCACATAAGCCACGATCAGCATGACCACGGTGATGACCATGAACCAGTTGAACTCAAAACTGCCGAAGTACTTTACAAAGAGCTGTTTCTGCGAGTTGTAGGAAATGGTCGCGGAAACGTCGTTTGGATCCGCCGCCATATTAATGGCCTTGACAAAGACCGTCGCGGCAGCCGTTGCCAGAATGTTCAGCGCGGTGCCGATGATGGTCTGGTCTGCCTTGAAATTGATGCAGGCGACGGCCAGCAGGCAGGAGTACACAACGCCCAGGCCCACGGCGCCCAGCACCGTGCAGAGGATCATCAGAAATGCGCTCTGGCAGTTCGGCATGGCTCTCATCACCAGCGCGCCGCCAAGGCCGCCCATGACCATGATGCCTTCAAGGCCCAGATTGATCACGCCGGAGTGTTCGGAGAAGCAGCCGCCGAGCGCGACCAGGATAAGAACAGAGGCAAATACCAAAGTATACTGGATCAATAGCAACATTATTCTTTGCCTCCTTTCTCAGAATTTGCTGCAGAAGGTCCTTTCTGGATCTCCTTCAGTTCTTCCGGTTTGAAGCGCATGTCCGCAGGCGCTGCATTCTTCTTTGCACTCTTCTTCATCATCAGCTTGATGAAGCCCACAAAGCCGCACAGATAAATGATGATGGCCGAGATCAGATCGGAGATCTGAGAGCTGTACATCGTCTTGTCCACAAAGGCGCCGCCGGCTGTAATATGCTGAATGAAGTAGGAGGAGAAAATGACGCCGACAGGGTTCAGGCCGCCCAGGAAGGCAGCGGCGATTCCGTTGAAGCCCATGCCGGGCACCGTGGTCGAAGTGCAGGTCCACTGCTCGTAGTCCGCCAGATACAGCAGAGCTGCGCCCATGGCTGCCAGCGCGCCGCCGATGGCAAGCGTCACGATGATGTTCCGTTTTTCCGCCATGCCGGCGTACTTGGCCGCATCCTTATTGAAGCCGGTCGCTTTCAGCTCAAAACCGAAGCGGGTCTTGTCCAGAATGATCTTGATCACAATGGCGATCACGATCGTGAGCGGTATGGCGATCGACACATATGCATTGTTTGCGAAGAGCTTGTTCAGACCGATCTGCGGAAGCTTGGCCTGCGGGCCGTCCGTGCTCAGATGCAGCGTGTACGGGCTTGCCGGGTCTTTCACCTTAGACAGCACCATGTTGGTCAGATACAGGCCGATCCAGTTCAGCATGATGCCGGAAATGACTTCGTTCACATTGCAGTAAGCCTTGAGCGCCCCCACGATGCCGCCGTAGATCATGCCGGCCGCGACCGCAAGAAGCACGCAGACCCACCAGGGCTGCTTCCAGGCGAGCGCTGCGTACAGGCTCGCCAGTGCGCCGATCTCGTACTGTCCGGCGGCGCCGATATTGAACAGGCCGACCTTGTAGCAGAACAG
>CADCPP010000025.1 GCA_902803355.1 uncultured Lachnospiraceae bacterium
GAGATCAACGGCGTCGGTTACCGTGCCGCCAAGGAAGGCAACAAGCTGACCCTGTCGCTCGGCTATTCCCACCCGGTGATCATGATCGATCCCGAAGGCATCGAGTCTGTCTGCGAAACCGCGAACAAGATCGTGATCAAGGGCATCGACAAAGAAAAGGTTGGCCAGTACGCAGCGGAGATCCGCGGCAAGCGCGGTCCGGAACCCTACAAGGGCAAGGGCATCAAGTACGCGGATGAGTTCATCCGCCGCAAAGTCGGCAAGGCCGGTAAGAAATAAGGGAGGTTCGATATGGTTAGCAAAGATAATCGCAAAGATAATCGCATCAAAAAACACCAGAGACTTCGCAACCGTTTCTCCGGCAACGCTGAAAGACCCCGTCTGTCTGTGTTCCGCAGTAACAGCCACATGTATGCCCAGATCATTGACGACGATGCCCAGAAGACGCTCGTTGCGGCTTCCACTCTGGAACCCGCAGCCAAGGCTGAACTGGAAAAGACCGACAATGTGGAAGCGGCCTCTTATGTGGGCACGCTGATCGCCAAGCGGGCTCTGGAAGCCGGGATCACCGAAGTGGTCTTCGACCGCGGCGGTTTTCTGTATCACGGCAAGATCAAAGCTCTGGCTGAGGCGGCTCGCGAAGCCGGCCTGAAGTTCTAAGGGAGGTAAGGAGAATGAAACGGAATATTATTGATCCGAATACACTGGAACTGACCGATACTCTCGTAGAACTGAGACGTGTTTCCAAGACGGTCAAGGGCGGCCGCAATGCCCGCTTCGCGGCACTGGTCGTCGTCGGCGACGGCAACGGTCACGTGGGCGCCGGCACCGGCAAGGCCAAGGAAGTTCCGGAAGCCATCCGCAAGGCCAAAGAGGCGGCTACCCGCCACATCGTGGAGATCCCTCGCGATGAAAACGATTCGGTCCCTCACGACTTCATCGGCAAATTCGGCAGCGCTACCGTGATGCTGAAGAGAGCCCCGGAAGGCACCGGTGTTATCGCCGGCGGTCCTGCCCGTGCGGTCATGGAAAAAGCGGGTATCCGCAACATCCGTACCAAGTCTCTGGGTTCCAACAACAAACACAACGTCGTGCTTGCTGCCGTGAACGGCCTGACGAGCATGTACACGCCCGAAGAGATCGCCCGTCTGCGCGGCAAATCCGTGGAAGAGATCCTCGGCTGATGGTAGGAGGAAAGTAAAATGGCAAAGATGTTAAAAGTCACGCTGGTTAAATCCCCTATCGGTGCGGTCCCCAAACAGAGAGCGACGGTTGAAGCCCTTGGTCTGACCAAGATGCACAAGACCGTCACGCTGCCGGACAACGATGCCGTACGCGGCATGATCTGGCATGTGAATCATCTGGTAAAGGTAGAGGAGGTCGAAGAATGAGCGCGTTAAATCTGTCGAACCTGCAGCCTGCTGAAGGCTCTACGCACAACGATTTCCGCCGCGGCCGCGGCCATGCCAGCGGCAACGGCAAGACGGCCGGCAAAGGCCACAAGGGCCAGAAGGCCCGTTCCGGCGCGCCCCGTCCCGGCTTTGAAGGCGGTCAGATGCCTCTGTTCCGCCGTCTGCCCAAGCGCGGATTCACCAACATCAATTCCCGCAAGGAAGTAGCCGTCAATCTTGACGCGCTGCAGGCCCGCTTCGAGGACGGCGCCGTGATCACGGAAGAAGCCATCCTGGAATCCGGTCTGGTGAAGAATCCGCTGGACGGCATCAAGATCCTGGGAGGCGGTGAAGTCTCCAAAAAGTTCACCCTTCAGGGACTGAAAGTCAGCGAAGGCGCGAAGGCCAAGATCGAAGCCGCAGGCGGTACGGTAGCTGAATAAACGGAGGGGCCTATGTTTAAAAACATTGCCAGCGCTTTCAGGGTCGCCGATATCCGCAAGCGCCTTCTGTTTACTCTGTTAATGGTCCTTCTGGTGCGTTTCGGCTCTCAGATCGCGACGCCCGGTGTCAACATTGAATATATCAAGGCGGTGCTGGAAAGCTTAAACACCACCTCCTTCAACTTCTTCAACGTGATCACCGGCAACTCCTTCTCGACGATGTCCGTGTTCGCACTGAACATTTCCCCGTACATCACATCCTCCATTATCGTCCAGCTGCTGACGATCGCGATCCCGCGGCTCGAAGAGCTGTCCAAGGAGGGTGAAGAAGGCAAGAAGACGATCAACAAGATCACCCGTTATCTGACGGTGGCTCTGGCGCTGATCCAGTCCGTATCCATGGCGATCGGCTTTGGCTCGAACTACCTGAACGATTACACCTGGTACAATGTGGCCATGGTCGCGATCGTGATGACCGCCGGTTCCACCGGGCTGATGTGGATCGGTGAGCGCATTTCGGAAAAGGGCGTCGGCAACGGAATCTCCATCCTGCTGCTGGTGAACATCCTCTCCGGCCTGCCGGGAGACTTCGCAACGCTGTACAATGCCTTCGTGAGAGGCAAGAACGTTACCGTTGCGATCCTGAGCGCGATTCTGATCCTGGCTCTGATCCTTGGTCTTGTGATCTTTACGGTCTACCTGCAGGACGGCGAACGCCGCGTGCCGGTACAGTATGCGAAGAAGGTCCAGGGCCGGAAGATGGTGGGCGGACAGTCCTCCAACATCCCGATCAAGGTCAACACCGCCGGTGTTATCCCGGTGATCTTCGCCAGCTCCCTGCTCTCTCTTCCGGCCATGATTGCCGGATTCATGGGCAAGGATATCAGCAGCCCTACCACGGTGGGCGGACATATCGTCAAGGGTCTGACCCAGAGCTACTGGTGCAATCCGAAGGAACCCATCTACACGCTGGGCCTGCTGCTGTATCTCTTCCTGCTTGTGGTATTCGCCTACTTCTACACCTCGATCACGTTCAACCCGAATGAGGTCGCGAACAATATGAAGAAGAACGGCGGCTTCGTACCGGGTATGCGTCCCGGCAAGCCCACCAGCGAATATCTCAACAAGATCCTGAACTACATCGTGTTTATCGGCGTATGCGGCCTGGCCATCATCGCCGTGATCCCCATCGTTCTGACCGGCCTGTTCGGCGTAGGCAGCTCGCTCTGCTTCTTCGGAACTTCGCTGATCATCATCGTGGGCGTCATTCTGGAGACCTTAAAGCAGATCGAATCGATGATGACGGTCCGCTCCTACAAGGGCTTCCTGAACAGCTGAGGGAGATAACATGAAGATCGTTCTTTTGGGGGCGCCGGGTGCCGGAAAAGGCACCCACGCCACCCGCCTGTCGGATGACTACGGCATTCCGCACATCTCCACGGGCGACATTTTCCGCGCCAATCTGAAAAACGGTACGCCGCTTGGTCTGAAAGCCAAAAGCTATATGGACCAGGGGCTGCTGGTACCGGACGAACTGACAGTCGACCTGGTACTGGACCGTCTGAAACAGCCGGACTGCGAAAAGGGCTACATCCTGGACGGATTCCCCCGGAACCTGTCGCAGGCAGAAGCGCTGACCAAGGCCCTCGCGGAAGAAAACGATGAGATCGACTACGCGATTCATCTGATGGTCGACGACGACGTGATCGTAAGGCGCATGGCCGGACGCAGAGTCTGCACCGGCTGCGGCGCCAGCTACAACACGAACGGCCTGATGCCGAAGGACGGCCATCACTGCGACCGCTGCGGCGCAGAGGTCGTGCAGCGGGCGGATGACGCGCCGGAAACGGTGCTGAAGCGCCTTGCGGTGTATCATGAACAGACCGAACCGATCGCGGCCTATTACCGCGCACTCGGCAAGGAAGCTCAGATCGACGGCACCCTGCCCAAGGATGAAGCCTACGCGCATATTACTGCGCTGTTTGGAGACTGACATGGCGGTCACCATCAAAACGGAACATGAGATTGAACTGATGCGCATAGCGGGTCAGTATCTGGCGGAAGTCCATGAAGTCCTGGCGGACGCGCTGCGGCCCGGCATGACAACGAAGGACATTGACCGGCTGGGTGAAAAAACGATCCGCAAGCTGGGCGGCGTTCCCAACTTCCTGCATTACAACGGTTATCCGGCGTCTGTCTGCGTATCCGTGAATGAGGAAGTGGTCCACGGCATCCCGACGGACAAGCGCTTCATCGAAGAAGGCGATCTGGTCAGCCTGGATACAGGCCTGATCTACAAGGGTTATCATTCGGACGCTGCCCGCTCCTATGTGGTCGGCAACTGCGATCCGGAAAAGATGAAGCTGGTCGAGGCCACAAAGGAATCGTTCTTCCGGGGCATCGCCGCAGCGACGGATGGCGCCCATCTGCACGATATCGGCGCCGCCATCGAAGATTACATCGAGCCCTTTGGCTACGGTATCGTACAGGATCTGGTGGGGCACGGCATCGGCCGTCACCTCCACGAAGATCCGGAAGTGCCGAATTTCCGTCAGAGATCCCGGGGCATCCGCCTCAGGAAGAACATGACCATCGCGGTTGAGCCCATGATCAATCTGGGCACCTGGCAGGTCGATTTTCTGGATGACGACTGGACGGTCGTGACCAGAGACCGCAAGCCGTCCGCGCATTACGAGAACACGATTCTCATCACCGATGGCGCGCCGGAGATCCTTACGCTTCCGGGCGGCCGGAAAAATTGATAAGGAGATCATGCATGTCAAAGACCGATGTGATAGCGCTTCAGGGTAAGGTTCTGGAAACGCTGCCGAACGCCATGTTCCGTGTGGAACTGGAGAACGGGCTTGAAGTTCTGGCCCACATCAGCGGCCGTCTGCGTATGAACTATATCCGGATCCTGCCCGGCGACAAAGTCACGGTTGAGCTGTCCCCTTATGATTTGACCAAGGGCCGGATCAGCTGGCGAGATAAGTAAAAAGTGCTTGCACAAGATCTTCGCTTGTGCTACATTTACAAGTGCGCGTCTTGCGCGCCCCATGCAAAAAGGAGAAAAAAACCATGAAGGTGAGATCTTCCGTCAAGCCCATTTGCGAGAAATGCAAGGTCATTAAGCGCA
>CADCPP010000026.1 GCA_902803355.1 uncultured Lachnospiraceae bacterium
ATGTGAACACGATGATGTCCGTGGCGTGCTTGTCGATGACCTTGAACTCAGGTCTGTACTGATCGACGAGTTTCGCGTGCTCCGCGAGAGCTTCCTGCGAGATCTCAGCCATAGGTATGAGAGTCTTTACCATTATGCCTTCATTGCTGATGATCTTCTCAAAGTCCCAGCCAAGGCTCTCATCATAGACGATGGCGTCGGCCTTACACTTGATCAGCGAGTTCACGATCTCCTCTTCAGGAAGGCCTTTGTCCAGCGGCACTACGACTCCGACATTGATCACGATGCCGTAATATGCCGCAAGCCACGCGTATGAGTTAGGCCCTATGACCACTATCCTCTTGCCCTTGAGGCCCTTGCTGATCAGATACGCTCCTATGGTGTCGATGTCGTCTCTGAATTTGCGGTATGTGATCTCGACCTTGCTTTTCCTGTCAGGAGTTTTGTAGATAAACGCAGTATTGTCCGCATACTTGTCGGCAACGAAATCCATTATCTCCTTCAGATCCTGGAATTCGATGTCATATTTGCATTTATACTTCCTCATTCTTTTCCTCTTTTGTCCCTTTTGTCTGTGTAATATAGCAGTTCGAGTTTAAAAAAATCGTGCTATTGATTTATTTTAACAAATACAGGACCAATTCTCCACATTTCTGCAAAAATGAAACCCAAAGCAAACGTGCAGTTTCCAGTGCTTCCGGGGACCGAATTGCTTTTTGAAGCGCAGTAATAGTATCATTTTTGTGATGAAAGAGCTGATCATACGCATCCTGGATATGACCGCATGGAGAATGGAGGCCCCGCAGCTGTTCGGCGGCTTCCATATCATTGCTTCGCTTGCCGCGGCTGTTATTGCCGTCTTTTTAGCTGCGGCTGTCTCGAAAAAGAAGAATGATATAACAGTGCGGGTACTTGCAGTTACCGGGTGGATCCTTGTGATACTCGAAGTCTGGAAGCAGCTCTTCCTTTTCCATATCGTCAACAGCGGGGCCTATGACTGGTGGTACTTCCCCTTTCAGCTTTGTTCCGTGCCTATGTATCTTTGCGTATTGCTTCCGGGCATAAAGGGAAAGGCCCGCAGGGCGTGCCTGACCTTCCTCGGCGGCTACACTTTTGTCAGCGCGGCCGCGGCTCTGATCTTCCCGGAGGACATATTGAGGCCATACGCGGCGCTGACCGCGCACGGGTTCGTATGGCATGGTCTGCTGCTGTTCATAAGCCTGGTCGTGCTTCTTACGGGCTCCGCGGATACTTCAGCCCGCGGACTTCTCCGCGCTTTTGGTCTGTTCGCTGTACTCTGCTGCATCGCTGTCCTGATAAATGTATATGCTGAACCGGTAATGCAGACCGCTCCTGGAATACCTCACAGCTGGGCTGCCATGTTCTATCTGAATCCATACCACATCTCGCCTCAGCCGCTCGTCGGGACCATACAAAAAACCGCGGGCATACCCGCGGGTCTTCTGCTTTATTCGATTGCCGTGGCCGCTGCAGGAAGCATCGCGGCCCGTCTGCTGAACAAAAGGGATATCTGAGCCTGTTGCCGGTCAATAGAACACGTTGAGTATCCAGCGGAATCCGTAAGGCTTCATGTTGTATTCACCGCCGTCGATCCACGCGTTCACATAATCAGGCGAGAAGTTGAAGAGTCCAAGCAGACGCTTTCCCTCATACTCCCTTATGATCCCCAGCACCCTGTTGTCTCCGGTGTCTACCGGGTACACATGGGCATCCGAATGGAACACATCATTGTACTTGCGTATCATGATGAGTTTTTTGATCTCGCTGAATATCCGTGCCGTAACAGTCGCCGGATCGAACCTGTCCTGGGCCTTTTCCCAGTCCATCTTTCCCCTGTGGATATTGCGGCTGTCCGCCTGCTTTCCCGGATCATTATGGTAATCGTAATCGTTCAGCATGCCGATCTCATCTCCGCTGTAAAGCACAGGGATGCCGCGCAGCGTCAGCATGCACGCGTGGAGCATGACGTCCGCGTCGATCGCGCGCTGAAGAGCTTCTTCGTTTTTTTCATAAAGCGCCGCCTCGACGCCGCAAAGCGAAGCGGTAGTCCCGCAAAGTCTGGCGTCACGCAGCCACTCGGAATCGTTGTACAGCTCGCCTCTTGCAGGGCTGCCGTAATACTTGCCTGTGAACCAGTCGTTCAGGTACTTCTTATGTGAAGCCTCCCCTATTCCGTACTTCGCCAGGAATCCGTAGTCAAGCCCCCAGCCGATGTCGTCATGGCACCTGAGGTAATTCTGGAATATGCAGTTGGAAGGCACATTCTCTATCTGCTGAAGCTGATGTCTCAGCAGCCTCACGTCGCGTGTTGCCATGGTGTGCCATATCGTCGCCATGGTGGTGACGTTATAGAGCATGTCGCATTCCGGCTTGTCTTCGGTACCGAAGTAAGGCAGTACCTTGCTCGGTTCCATAACTACCTCGCCCAGCAGCAGAACGCTTGGGCAGACTATCCTGCACGCGATGTTCATCATACGCACAAGCATATGCACCTGAGGCAGATTGCGGCAGGTGGTTCCGAGCTCCTTCCAGATATACGGAACGGCATCGAGCCTTACGATGTCCACTCCCCTGTTGGCCAGATACAGCAGATTGTCTGTCATATCGTTGAAAACCAGCGGATTGGCATAGTTGAGGTCCCACTGGAACGGATAGAACGTCGTCATGACTATTTTGCCGATGTCATCGAAATACGTAAAATTGCCCGGGGCTGTTTCCGGAAAGACCTGAGGCATGGTCTCTTCGTACTGACGAGGGATGTCCCAGTTATCGTAGAAGAAGTATCTGCTCTGCGCGAGCGGATCACCCGCTCTCGCGGCCTTTGCCCAGGCGTGCTCATCGCTGGTATGGTTCATGACGAAATCAAGGCATACGCGTATGCCCCTGCGGTGACAAGCGCTCGTGAGCTTCTCGAGATCTTCCATGGTCCCCAGTTCCGGTTTTACCTTGCGAAAATCCGATACGGCGTATCCGCCGTCGCTTCTGGCGCTGTCTTCCGGCGCGTCCAGGAGCGGCATGAGGTGCACATACTTTACTCCGCATTCCTTGAAATACTCGAGCTTTTCA
>CADCPP010000027.1 GCA_902803355.1 uncultured Lachnospiraceae bacterium
GAAGAATTAGCGATCTCCAGCAGATATTTCGTTTTGCCTTTGCCTTTTTTGCCGGCAATGATCTCAAGCATAATGAGGATCCTCCGTATCGTAGATTTGTAGTTGGTTTTATTATAGCTTCAGCTTGAAGATTTTTCAAGCCATGATTCCGATAAATCTCCTCCCGCTCCGCAGGATTTTTATCCGGCTTAAAAGGAGTCTCAGCGCTGATCCTCTTCCGTCCTGCGCTGCAGGGAAACATTCATGACCAGGCCGATCGCGGTAAAGGTACAGACCAGCGAGCTCAGCCCCGCGCTGAAGAAGGGCAGCACGACCCCCGTATTCGGCAGCAGGCCGCTGCAGACTCCGATATTGATAAAGACCTGCAGCCCGATGAGTGTGCCCACTCCCGCACAGATGATCCGTCCCTGCAGATCTCTTGCCTTTGCCGCTGCCCGGAAGCAGAGGAACACCAGCAGCGCAAACATCAGGATCACGGCACAGGTCCCGATAAAGCCAAGCTCTTCGCCGACCACGGCAAAAATGAAATCACAGTTTTCCTCCGAAAGGAAGTTGCCGTTCTTCACGGAGTTAAAATCGGCATTGAACAGTCCCTTGCCATGCAGCTTTCCGGAAGCGATCGCCATTGCCGCCTTCGCCTGTTGATTGTTCAGGGCGGAATACTCCATATTGTCAGGGTTTAAAAACCCCAGGATCCGGTTCAGCATATAGCGCTTCAGGATCCGTGGATTTTCCTGCAGGGAGTCCCAGACCAAAAAGCCGGCAAAGGGAACAACGGCAAGCGCCATCCTGCCGATCCATTTCCAGCTGATCCCGGCCACAAAGATCAGGACCAGAAAGATCAGGGCAAAAGTCCCCGTGGTAGACAGGTCCGGTTCCAGGAAGATCAGGACCGCAGGGGCGCCAAAAAACGCGAGCGCGAGAAAAACGATCGAAGTCTTGTTAATCTTCTCCTGAAAATAGCCGAAGAACCACGCAAAGAACAGGATCATCATGACTTTGGCAAACTCCGAAGGCTGGAAACTGCCGATGCCCGGAAGCTTCAGCCAGCGGGTCGCGCCGTTCCAGGTCTGTCCTAAAGGAGTAAAGACAAGGCCGAGGATCCCCATCATAAACAGCCAGATGAGGCCGTGCAGCTTCAGCCAGAAGTGATAGTCGATCAACGTAAGGCCAAGCATACTGACCGAGCTCAGCATAAAGCCGAGCAGCTGTTCGCGGGTCGTTGCCGGACCGTCCGAAGCAAACGCGACCGCGCTCTGCAGGACGGTAAAGCCCAGAATACTGAGCGCAGCCACCACCAGCATCAGCGGCAGGTTGAAATTTCGTATCCGATATCGATCAAACGCAAACATCAGTAGCGGCTAAACCATCCTTTCTTTTTTCTGATCGGCGGGATCGGGACAGATTCGCCCAGCAGCCGGCGGACGATCCGTCCATAAGCCGCAGCGGCAGGCGAAGATCCGCCGTATACCGGTCTTCCTTCATTGGCCAGGCTGATCACCGCGTCATCATCGGGAATGACGCCCAGAAGCTCTGCGCCAAGCACATCCGTGATCTCTTCGGGCTTCATCATGGCGCCCTTGCGCACAAGCTCCGGCCGAACGCCGTTGACAATGATGCTTCGTTTTCTGACCCCTGCTTCTTCCAGCAGATGCAGTACCTTGTCCGCGTCACGGACCGCAGAAACAACGGGAGCCGTCAGCACGATGCCTTCTCCTGCGAGCGGGATCACCGAGCGGAAGTATTCGCCGATCCCCGCAGGGCAGTCGATCAGGATGATCTCGGCAAGCACGGAAAGCTCAGCAAGAAGCCTGCGGAGAGACTCTTCGGTAAACCATTCCGCTTTTACCGTCTGCGCGGCGGCAAGAAGCGCGAGATTCGGATAGCGCTCAGCCGTGACCAGAGCATCGCCCGCCGGAACGATCCCGCGCACGACGTCGCCGATATGATAGAACACCTGTGTTTCCAGACCAAGTGATACATCCAGATTGCGCAGTCCCAGATCCAGATCGACCAGGATCGTTTTGACGCCGGATGCGGCAAGGCCGGCGCCGATCGCGGCCGCCGCAGTGGTTTTGCCGACACCGCCTTTTCCCGAAGTGATCACACAGATTTTTGCCATCCTCTCCTCCTTAATCACTGATCGAGTTGCCGCCGGCATCGCGTGCATGGCCGGAGATCACATCTTCATACGTGATATGTCCGTAATAATAATCGTAGATATATCCGCCCAGTTCCGCCGTGTTTCCGGAAGTATACCCATTCGGGATCGTCACCGCCACACAGATCTCCGGATCGTCATAAGGCGCAAAGCTGATAAATGTCGCATGGTTCGGTCTGGCCAGATTTTCACGGGCTGTACCGGTCTTGCTGGCGATGTCAACGTTGCCGGAGAAAACATAGGATGTGCTTCCCTGTGTGCGGGAAAGGTGCATGCCGTACTGAATGGCGTCCCAGGTCTCGTCCATAAACTCTGTCCTGCTGACGAACTCTCCGCGGTAGCTCTGCAGAAGATTCCCGTTCGTATCATTGCGGTGATCAAGCAGCGTCAGATCATAGATCGTGCCTCTTGTCGCGATCGTGGTGACATAGCGTGCGATCTGCACATTGGAAAACAGGTTTGTGCCCTGTCCGATCGCAGAAGTGATCGCGGATACATCGGAAATGACCGGTGAGGATTCGGAGATCTCCACGCCTGTTTTGGTACCAAGTCCCAAAAGCTCCGCGTAGCGGCGAAGTTTTTCCACGCCTTCCGCGTCCACGTAGCTGCCGTCCACCATGCCAAGACGGTAGCCGAGCTGGCTGAAGAAATCGTTGCAGGAATTCATCAGCGCTATCGGGATCGTCTGTGAACCGTGATTGCGGGGATAGACCCAGCAGTGAACTTCGATGCCGGCCGCCGTAAAAACGCCCTTTGTTGAGAGATAAGTATGGCTGTCAATGATCCCTGTTTCCATGGATGCCGCTGCCGTGACCGGTTTGAAAATAGAGCCGGGGGCCGTCCTGGCCTGCGTGGCGGAATTGAACAGCGGCGTGGATTGATCCTGAAGCAGTGAAGCGTAATACGAGGAGTCGCTGATCCGGTTATTATCGTAACCCGGATAGGAAACCATCGCCCGCACTTTTCCGGTCGTTGAATCGATCACTGTTGCGGCAGCAGAATAAGGATCGAGGGCAAGCTGCGCGGGCGTGATCTCGATATTATTGATCTTTTCACGCAGAAACAGAAACGCCTGCTCTTCATCCCGCTCCGTGCCTTCCTCTTCCGTAGAGTCCCCATCATCCGGCTCTTCGCCGCTTCCCTCAAGAAGGGCTATCCACTCTTCGTCCGGCTCGAGGACGCCCTGCTCAAATAAGGCAAGCGCCAGATCGCAGCGGCTTACCGCATCCGAATAGATCAGTTTTTTATAGATGGCCTTGGCAAAAACGCTGCTGTCTCCTGCCTGCTTTATGATCAGCTCCGCAAGACTGCGGTAGACCTGCTCGGAGCTGGTGTATTTCTCGTCAAGATCCAGTCTGGTCACGTCGATCCAGCCAAGTTCAAGCGCCTGCCGGAGATATTCCTGAAGGCTGATGGTCCCGTCCTTGCGGTAGGCCACATACAGTTCGGAATTCGTATCGATATTATCACGGATCAGGATCCGGCTATCCAGCATGGCAGAATAGATCGCCGTGAAATAATCCTGCATATCACTGTCAAGATCCACATATGCCGCCGGGTCAGGTGAAAGCAGCTCATCCCGTATGGCCAGGGACGTTTCTTCTTCAGCCTTAAGAAAAGCTTCCTGAAGGCGCTGCTGCGCGGGACCGGCAGCTTCATCCGCAAAGCGATCATACTTAAGCACATTGTTCGCGATCAGCTGATAGTAAGCCTGGCGGATGGGAATATAATGATCCGATGCAGCCGGATCGGCATCATAATCCACCAGATGCGCGGAAAGAATGCCGGCAAGCTTCTGCTCGATCAGATGATAGCTGGCTTTCTGCAGGTCCGCATCGATGGAGAGGTAGATGTCATCGCCGGCAACCGGATCTACCGTTTCAATGACCTTCTGGATCTGGCCGAGATTATTGACGTATACCGTCGTGGTGCCGCTCGTTCCGCGCAGAGCTTCCTCCATCGCGGCTTCGATCCCGGTCTTTCCGATCATATCGCCGGAAACATAGGTTGCCCCCTGCTCATTCATGGCTTCGATCTCTTCCACGCTCGCAAGGCTGGTGTAGCCGATGATATGGCAGAAATATTTCGCATCGTTATAGACCCGTTCGTAGGACTGCTGAATATCGACGCCCAGCAGCTGCGACGCGTTTTCACGGATCGCAACCATCGTCTCATCGCTGATATTTCGGGCAACGACGCTTGGCCGGTAACGAACATAGAAATTCAGCGACAGGCTGTAGCGGATATAGATGACCTTCAGGGCTGTTGCCGGGTCGATCTCATAGGTCGTTTTATCCTGATTCCTGCCTACGCCGAAGCGGTTCATATAATATTGCACGATGTCCTGCGAAGAAGCACTGCGTTCTTCCTCGGTCAGCTCGCTCACCGCCTTTTTGCCGTACATATCCCGCAGGAAACGAAGTCTTGCGGCATCGGAGGGGAAACTCTCCTGCAGCACGCCGTTTTCATCATAATACAGCGGAATCGTCTGCTCGATCGTCTCTCCGTGCGCTTCGAGCAGTCGGATCAGACGGATCAGCATCAGATTGCGGACATAGCCGGTCTCATAAGAGCCGTCATCCGTCACGGTCACATTCTGAACCAGGCGGTTATAGGCAAGGAGTTTGCCGTTGCAGTCGTAAATGCGGCCTCTGGTCGGCGAGACGGAGATCCTGCGGATCGTCGTTGTCTGCACGTTTTGTTCCGCTTCATCGCCCTGAACGATCTGCAGATGGTACATCTGGCGAAACAGAAGGATAAACAGTACGACAAAGACCGCCACCACCGGGAACAGGCGCGAGGTGACGATCTGCCTGAATTTATATCCTAAATATTCCAGAAATTCTTTAAACAAAGGACCTGGTCCTCCTGGTCTCCCATCGTTCGATCACGGCGTCCGCGCGGCGCAGCAGCGGATACAAAACCAGAGTCAGCAGCGCGGTATACAGCAGCTCGGGAAGGATGATGCCCGTCAGATACGCGCCGAAATCATATTGACCGTTAAGGACAAATGCGAACAGAAATACCCCGATGTGATAAAGCAGGTCGCTGATCAGGCAAAGCAGCAGCGGCATGTCAACAAACTCAGTATAGTAAAGCTGTCCGAGAAGCCCGATCGCATAGCCCAGAAGGGTATAGATCAGGGCGGAAAAACCAATCGTCTGACTGAAAAAGATATCCAGCAGCAGGCCGCAGGCAAAACCGATGCACATCCCGTCCGTGCTGCCCCGCATGAATCCAAACGAAAAGACCAGGATCAGCATGATATTCGGAACCGTCAGGATCAGGGAAGACGCAGCAAAAATATTGTTCTGCAGAAAAAAGACCGCAAGGATCAGAAGCAGATAAGAAATAACGCGTTTCATGGTGTTTCCCCGGAGATCTTCAGCGTGGTCACCACCAGAACGGAATCCAGATCATCAAAATCCGCGGCGGGACGAATGGTCCCCGAACGGGTCAGGCGGTTGGCATCCGTGCCGATCTCTTCCACAAAACCGATCAGCAGACCGGGAACATAGAGCTCACTGATATTGGAGGTGACGATCATATCCCCTATCGCAATATCGTCTTCCATGCCGATATTCTGCAGGCTGAGCAGGCCGTCAGCATACAGGGACAGATCCCCTGCCACGATGCAGCCGGCCTGCGTACGGGACGTCATGGCGCTCACATACTGCGCGTCATTGATGATAGTGCTGACGGTCGCGTAACTGTCTCCGACCGCCGTAACGATCCCAACCAGGCCGCCGTCTGCAAGAACGTTCATATTCACGCGAATGCCGTCCCGGCTGCCCTTGTCGATCAGGAAGGAGCGGTACCAGTTGCTGGAGTTTTTCCCGATGATGTGCGCGCCGATCGTATCATAATTTGGGTACTGCTGCTGAAGATCCAGCAGTTCCCGCATCGCATTCAGCTCGTTCTCCCGCAGCTTTAAGCGTGCGTTCTCCGCCCGCAGGATGGCCAGTTCTTCGGAAAGCAGTTTGTTGATCTCCTGCGTACGGGAGAGTTCGCGCTGTTCTTCTATCCGGTCAAACAGGTAGCGTCCGGCCGTATTCATGCCTTTCTGCATGGGCATCAGGACCGCGTCGATCCCGCTTCGCAGCGTGTTGCTGAAGGATGAGCTGAAGGAGCTTAAGAGCAGCAGAAAAAGACAGACGCCGACCAGGATCAGCAGTCCGGCATGCGGACGCAAAGAGGATTTATCGCGTTTTTCCGGCATTGTCTTCTCCTTTTCGTCTGGCTTTGATCAGATTCCTCCCGCGGGAGCTTCCAGAAGTCCTCTTTCACGAAAGCTTAAGTAGCAATGGTCTCCGATGATGATATGATCCATGACCGGAATATGAAGCATGGCCCCCGCCTGCACGAGTTGCTCCGTCATGCGCAGATCCGCCTGCGAGGGTTCCGGATCGCCGCTCGGATGATTGTGCATCAGGACCACATAGACTGCCTTATGGCGCAAGGCTTTCAGAAAGATCTCCCGGGGAGACGCAAGAGACGCGTCGACTGTTCCCACCGAGACGACTTCGGTATGCAGGAGCCTGTTTTTGGTATTAAACATGGCCACCCACATCTCCTCGTGGTCCAGATAACAGAGATCTTCCATGAAATAGGATGCGATGGCGCCCGGATACCCCAGCGATATCTGGCCGGATTTTTCCGAGCGGACGATCCGCCGGCTCAGCTCTCCGACCGCCAGAAGTTCCGTGGCCTTGATACTGCCGATGCCTGAAACGGACTGCAGCTCTTCTCTGCTGACTTCCCGCAGGAAGCCGAGTCCGCGGACTCCGCCAAAACGCTTCAGC
>CADCPP010000028.1 GCA_902803355.1 uncultured Lachnospiraceae bacterium
AGCGGACCGTCCGCGGAAAGCTCGATGGATGAGCCCTGGACAAAGGCGCCGGCTGCCATGATGACCTGGTCCGCATAACCGGGCATATCCGAAGGGACCGGCTTCACGAAGCTGTCGATCGGCGCAGCCGCCTGGATCCCCTCGCAGAACGCCATCATGTTTTCCGGGGAGTTCAGATCGATCGCCTGAATGATATCATAACGCGGCGTAGCCGCCGTGGGGAAGGTCTTAAAGCCAAGGCTTTCATACAGACTTGCGGCAAAGATCGCCCCTTTCTCTGCACCGGCTGTCACTGTGGGCGCAAGGAAAAAGCCCTGATAGAAAGACTGATTGATGCTTAGGGAAGCCCCGACCTCCTTGCCGAGTCCCGGCGCGGTAAGCCGCTTGGCGCAGCGCTCGACCAGGTCCTTTCTGCCGGCAATATATCCGCCGCAGGGTGCAAGGCCGCCGCCAGGATTTTTGATCAGCGAGCCGACGATCATGTCCGCGCCGAAATCAGACGGTTCCTTCAGACAGGTGAATTCCCCGTAGCAGTTATCCACCATAATGGTAACTTCCGGTTTTATCCATTTGATGAAACGGATCAGCTCCCCGATCTGCTCCGGTGAGAAGGTGGGACGGCTGGAATAGCCGCGGGACCGTTGGATCGTCACCAGCTTTGTTCTCTCATTCAGCGCCTTGCGGATCCCGTCATAATCAAAGCTGCCGTCCGGAAGCAGGTCCGTTTCGGCGTAAGTCACGCCGTATTCGGCAAGAGATCCGACGGACGGTCTGATCCCGATCACCTCTTCCAGCGTGTCATAGGGTCTTCCGACCGGAGAATAGATCTCATCTCCGGGGTGCACATTTGCGGAAAGCGCAAGACTTAAGGCGTGTGTCCCGCAGGTGATCTGCGGCCGCACGAGAGCATCCTCGGTATGGAAAGTATTCGCGTAGACCCGTTCCAGGGTGTCGCGTCCGGCGTCATTGTAGCCGTAGCCGCTTGTTCCCAGCAGATAGTCTGCCGCGACCCTGTTCTTCCGCATCGCATGCAGAACTTTCAGCTGATTTGCCTCCGCGATCTCATCGATCAGGGCAAAACGGTCCCGCAATTCTTCCAGGACCTTCTCTCCGCGCGCATATACTTCATGAGAAATGCCATTTTCCCGGTAAAACTCTTCTTTCATGATTCCCTCTTCAGTTTGTTTTTTATGACGAAAGGACGGCTTTGCCATCCTTCCGGAGCTTTCCCCGCAGAATTATAACATATGTTGCAAAAAAAGGCTTGCATATTTAAATATTTCCTTGTATATTGAAAAGTGCATTTCTTCAGTTACACGGAAGGCAAAATATATGAAAAATTTTACCGGTTTTATTATTCGTCAGCAAAGACTGGCAAGGGGAATGTCTCAGGAAGCCCTTTGCCGGGGGATCTGCGCGGTCTCTTATCTCAGCAAGATCGAACAGGGCATCGGAAATCCTTCTCCGGCCATTCTCCAGCAGCTCTATGCGGCTTTAGGCATCAATTATAACCAGAATGAGGCCATGCTGGAAAAGGCGCAGATGATGCTGCGCAGCTATTTTGATAAATATTTCCACAGCGAGACGGCCGAGGAAGAAACCGCCTATCTGAAGCTGCATCAGCAGGAAATGGAAAACAGCGAGCTTCATCTTTCCTGGCACCTGTTCAATCTGTTCATGCTGATCCAGAAGTACGGAAAGAGCGCGCCGGTATGTCATCAGGAAGCCGCCTATATCGCGCGCTTCCAGGAATATCTGGAACCGGACCAGCTCTTTGTGTATTACGTCGGTGCCGGCCTGATCGAGGGAGATGACCAGATCGAGAATCTGCGCCTTGCGGAGACCATCCACCCCATCGCCTTTGTGAAGCAGAGCATCGCGGAATGCTATTATGCAAAGCGTGAGTTCATGAATGCCATCGACGCAGCCGGACAGGCCTATTCCACCGCCGCCGAAGAAGGCAGCATGCCCACCCTGCTGTGGAGCAGCTATCTGCTCGGTGCCTGCTATTCCAATTTCAACGATATGAGCTTCATGCTGAAGTATTACAAGCGGGCGCTTGAACTCTCCCGCGGCTACGACGCCACCATCTCCAGCCTGATCCAGTACAATATCGGTTCGGCCTATCTGGAACATAAGAATTTCCAGGATGCTGTACCCTATCTGCTCACCTCCATGCAGCCCACCGACAGCTCGCTTGAGGAGCAGAAGGTCCTTGCCGGACAGAAGCTGGCCACCTGCTATTTTGAGCAGGGATTCGCTTCCCTTGGCCATCAGTTCCTGCAGCAGGCGTCCAACCGCCGCACCGACCGCATGCCGGGCGTTTACGAGACCCTCCTTGTCTTTACAAGACTTCGCTATATCGAAAATGACAGAAGCTCGCCGGAATATGAAGGTCTCCTGAGAGATCTCTATGAAAACGGCGGTGAAGCGTTGGGAGACTCCTATAAACGGATCTTCGCGGATTATCTCATTGAACTGTATATGGCACAGCGCAAATATAAAGACGCCCTGGCCATCAAATCCGAATATGGCTACGTCTGATGGTCTCAGACAGCAAAAAGCTCCTGCCGGTGCAGCAGGAGCTTTTTTGCGTGAGGAAACGCTTTGCCGCCTCTGCCCCCGCTCCTGCGGCGCCCTGCGCCTTCCGGACAAAGCCGGCGGCTTCTGCGCCTCCCCGATGACGATGAAGATCGCACGGGCAGCCGTACACTTCGGTGAAGAACCCTGTCTTTGCGGCTCCCGCGGCAGCGGCGCCATTTTCTTTACAGGCTGCAATCTGCGCTGTGTCTTCTGTCAGAATCACGAGATCAGCCGCAGCGCCTGCGGCAGTGAGGTCTCCGTGCCCGGTCTCCGGGAGATCATCCTGCGCCTCGAAGACGAAGGCGTCCATAATATCGACCTCGTCACCCCTACGCATTTCCTGCCGCTGATCGCCGAAGCGCTGTCAGGAATGCATCTTCAGATCCCGGTGGTCTGGAACTCCTCAGGGTATGAAAGCGCAGAGCAGCTTCGCCAGCTGGAAGGGCTGATCCAGATCTATATGCCGGACTATAAATACGCGGACGCAGATCTTGCCGCAGGGCTCTCCTTTGCGCCGGACTACCCTCAGGCCGCACTTTCTGCGATCCGCGAGATGTTCCGGCAGACCGGACCATTTGTTATGGATGAAAACGGCCTTCTCCGCTCAGGAGTCCTCATTCGTCATCTGATCCTTCCCGGCCACATCGAAAACACGCTCCGCGTGATCGATTCCCTTGAGGACGATCTTCCGTATAAGGACATCCTCTTCTCTCTCCTTGCGCAGTATACGCCCATTGAAGCGCTTATTCCTTCGCTAAAGCACTATCCGGAGCTTTGCCGCCGCGTCAGTGAGGAAGAATATCAGCGCGTTATGGATTACCTGAACTTTTCTCCGATCGAGGAAGGTTATGTCCAGGAGCTCTCCTCCGCCGGTGAGGAAGCGATCCCGATATTTGACGGAACGGGAGTTGTCAAATAATCTCTTTTCCAGTATACTGAATGCGACCGCAGCCCCGAAAAACTATAACTTCAGGAGGTCTTTTTGGCATACAGCTATCTTTTGAAACAGGCGCGGAAGAGCGCAGCTCTCTCAATCAGAGAGGCTGCAGCCCTTCTCCGTATCCCGCCCTCCACCTTAAGCCGTTATGAAGAGGGCATGATCACGCACATTCCTCCGGATCGCCTTCTTCGCATGCTTAAGTTCTATCAGATCGATCCGCAGAAGATCCGTCTGGACTATGTTCGAGAAACGGCCCGGGAGCGCTTATTTCTGTACGAAAAAAGTCAGCGCATAGTGGACGCCGACTTTCTCTATGAACGCTATATGGCTTTAGATGAGCGCGGCAGGCAAAATGTTCTTCATCTCCTGCTGCATGAATCCGAGGTCAGCGCGCGTCTTCACTCTGAAGAAGAGCTTCCTCAGCCTTGATAAAGGCCTTGATAGACGCCACAGCGCCTTCTATCCCCGTCTTGCTGGTATTGATGCAGAGGTCATAGTTTTCCTTTTCGCCCCAGATCAGTCCGGTATAATGACGGTAATAGCGGGCGCGTTTTTTATCGGTATTCACCACATGCTTTTTCAGCTCATCGCCCTTCAGATCCAGCATTTTTCCCTTACGCACGATGCGGTCCTCCAGATTGCCGTACAAAAAGACTCTGACGACATTGGGACGGCCATCCAGCACATAATCCGCGCAGCGTCCGACGATCACACAGGAGCCTTCATCCGCCAGCTTGCGGATGATCTCTGCCTGATGGAAAAAGATCTTGTCGCTCATCGGCTGCTGATAGACCGAATAGCTGGAGCGCGTGGCAAGGAAGGGTGCGATATGGATATCCACCTTTTCATCCATTTCATCCAGAAATTCCTGAGCAAACTCGCCCTCTTCCGCCACCATGGAGACAAGAAGCTTGTCATAAAACGGAATATGCAGTTCATCGGCAAGCTTTAAGCCGATCTCATGTCCGCCGCTTCCAAATTCCCGGCCGATGGTAATGATCGTATTCATCTCTTCTCCTTATTCGCGCATGAAATTGCATTTATGACTTGCTATCTGGCACTTGGTATGCTATACTCAAGACACCGGAATGCCGTTTCTGTATTTTTTGAACCTACATCTTGACTTACGGGAATCCTATATTTTCAGGCAGCTGTCAGGCCTCCTCCGAGTGGAAGGCAAAAACCTGAGTGCGGACACCCACCTAACGGAATCGTTAGGCGTCAGAAGAGCAGGGGCGGTGTTTCCGGTTTTTTGTATTCCGAAACGCCGCCCGTTTCAGCGGTTTCGGTTCTTCAATACTCGCCTTTGTCAAAGCGTTCCTTCTTCGCTACAGACTTTCCGAGGAACTTCTGCGTATCGATAATGAAACGCTCGTGCGTCCCCTCACCGACCTGTTCGATCTCATCGAACGCCTTGACCAGAAAGACGATGCGTCTTCGATCCTGCAGCGTCACTTCGCTCTCAAAGCGCACGTGCATACCGATCGGGGTCGATGCCATGTGCCTTACGGAAATGCTGATCCCCACGGACCCCTGTCCTTCTTCCAGATAGGGAAGCAGGCTCTGCGAGCAGCAGCATTCCATACCGGCCACCATGGAAGGGGTGGAAAACGTGGGCACGCCGCCGCTTCGCACACGGCTCGCGGTATTTTCCATCGTGACGTCAACTTCGTAAGTGCCTTTCATTCCTACCGGGATAGTCTGCATGATCATTTCTCCTTCATTTATAACGTGACGACTTCCTCCGCCGGCGCCGGAGCGTCTTCCGCGGAGATGAAGCGCAGCACAGGCACAGCATCGATCTGCCCCGTCCGCGGGTCTCTTTTTTTATCCAGGGCAAATTCCGCTGTGATCCGGTGCCAGCTTTTGTTTTCAAAACGCATGCTCTTGTCAGACTTGCACGGAAAGCCGTAAAACTTGATATCCGCGGCGCAGCAGGCCATGACCAGACGGCCGGGCACAAACATGTTTTTCGCCATCCCGAAGGGACGGAAAAACTGCGCCAGAAAGCGGATCTTCTTGCCCTTGTAGCGCTCGGGAGACTCAAAGGCGTCGGCATACCAGGTGCCGTAATCCACATCTTCCAGTTCGATGACAGGCGCGTTCAGGTCATAAGGAAGGTCTTCCTCTCCGAATTCGATGATCTTTCCGTCTTCGCCCTCAAAGATCACCTGGGCTCCGGGATTCTGCAGCTTTAAGGCCTTGCGGAAGGGCACACGGTTTAAGGACTGCGGGCAGCGGTTGACCACGACAAAATCGGACTCGATGAGCTGGTTCATGAAGAGATTGCGCATATTCATCATGAGCAGTTCCAGGCTTGAGCCGTCTACCGTGGAATAGATCCCGGCCAGCCCCCAGCTCTTCGGGAAATCCTTTTTCAGAAAATCCTGAAGGTTCCACATGCCGTTGAATTCAATGATGATCTGGCTGGGAGAATACGTCCGCAGCAGGTCTTCACAATACTGCGTGGTAAAGACCTCCGGGTCATCCGCTGTGATCTGCGTGATCCTGCGGTTTTTACGGTAAAGTTCGGGAAGTTCGTACTCTCCCTCTTCGCAAAGAACGTATAGCGTGGGGCCGTTCTCCAGCCAGTCCTGCTCCATCAGGGTATCCTTCACAAAGCTGGTCTTTCCGCTGTCCAGCTGTCCGGTGATGATATACACAGGGATCTGTTTGACCGCCATAATGCCTCCTACAGGCTGAAGAGTTCAGCCAGCTTGTCCTCCTTCAGATCGCAGCCGATCACACACAGACGGCTCGTATAATCGGGCTGGCAAGCTCTGGTCTCGGCTTCTTCCGGCACCAGGTCAAACTGCTTCCAGCTTCCGTCCGTCATGGCCACGATGCCCTTTGCGCGGAGGATCGTTCCGTATTCGTCGCTCTCCTGCAGGGTCTTCAGCGCGGCTGCCAGTTCTTCTTCCGTGTACTTGCGGGACGTCTCGCGGCCCCAGCTGTCGAAGACCTCATCCGCATCATGTTCGCCGTGATGATGGTGATGGTGGTGATGATGATCATGGTCATGATGATGGTAATCATGCTCGTGGTCATGCTCTTCTTCATCATGGTCATGGTGGTGTTCGTGATCGTCGTCATCATCGTGATGATGCTCATGATCCTCATCATGATCATGATGGTGGTGATGCTCGTGTTCGTCTTCGTCATCATCCTCATCCAGGAGACTCAGATCCAGTTCACCGATCTCGCTGTTTTCCAGGGCGTTCAGGACCGCCTCTTTCTTCAGCTCGGTCCAGGGCGTAGTCACTAACGGCGCCTCGGCGTTCAGCTCACGGATCAGCGCCACAGCTTCCGCCAGCTTCTCATCGCTGACCAGCTGCGTGCGGCTCAGCACTATCGTAGAGGCGCTCTCCACCTGGTTTTTAAAGAATTCGCCGAAGTTCTTCAGATAGAGCTTCGCCTTTTTCACATCGACCACGGTGATCTTTTCCGTCAC
>CADCPP010000029.1 GCA_902803355.1 uncultured Lachnospiraceae bacterium
ACTGATGGTGCATGCGCCGCAGACAGGGTATAAGGTCATGGTAAGCCCAGCGAATTACGCGACCATCTACAGTATCCGGAACGTGATCGGCGACTGACCGGCAGCTGAACACAAAAAGGAACCTCCGCTTTTGAAGCGGAGGTTCCTTTTTCTATCCTGTTTACTTGTTCGGAATAAGGATCAGTCTTCGTCATCCAGAATCGGTTCGATCAGGCCGTAGGCGCCGTCATTCCGTTTGTAAACCACATTCACCTCGTTCGTATCGCTGTTCAGGAACATGTAGAAGGCATGCCCCAGCAGTTCCATCTGCAGGCAGGCCTCAGTGGCGTCCATGGGCTTGACCGCAAAGCGTTTGGTACGGACGATCCTGATCGGATCTTCTTCGGTCTCCGGTTTCTCCACGAAGGCACGGTTCATGTTCTGGCCGCTCTGATAGAAATCGATCAGCTTGCCGCGGTATTTGCGCATCTGGCGTTCCAGGGCGTCTACGGCGTCGTCGATCAGGGCGTAGATGTCGTTTCCGGTCTGCTCCGAACGGATGGTGCTGTTTTTGACAGGAATGGTAATCTCGATCTTGGACCTCCCTTTTTCCATGCTCATCAGAACATTGGCAGATGCGTTCTCGTCAAAGAGCTTGTCCAGCTTGGCCAGCTTTCTTTCAAGAATGTTTTCCATGGCGGAGGTGATTTCCAGATTCTTTCCGGTAAGTTTGTACTGCATAGCGTTCCACTCCTTTACGGTTCATTGACAGGGAGATGGCTTACAGGGGAAGATCTTCTAATCCCGCAGAATAAACGATCCGGCCCTGTCTGCCTATATTGTAGCAGAAAAGGGCCGGAAAATAAAGTAAAAAGTTTAGGAATGATTTGAAAGAGTTTAGGACTTAGGGATTGCTGCCGCTTTCGCCGCCTTCGCCGCCTTCGTTACCGCCGGCGCTGCCCGCATTGGGATTCGGATGATGGCATATTGAGCATTCTGCATTCTCACCGTTTTCTCCAAATGCATGATTGAAAGGACCCTCGGTAGCCTCACAAGTATTGCATTTGCGGGAATGGGTTGCGTCATTATCGGCAGTCCAATTAGTCCAGTCATGTTGTCCGGTAGCCGGGATCGTTTCCGTTCTGATTACCTTGTTGCATTTGTCACAAACAATTTCTTTTTGACCTTCTGATCCGCAGGTAGGCGGTGTGATAACGTTATCGTGAGTAGTACCGTCATGTTGACATTCAGTCGACGGCTGTGTCTGTTCAGTCGACGGCTGCGTCTGTTCGGTGGACGGTTCCGTCGTGGCAGGCTGCGTCGGCTGTGTTCCGCCGGATACCGGAACAGGAGTGGAGGAGGTGGAATAACCGTTGGCGTTGTGCTGATAATCCTTGCACAGACGGTAGCCGCCGTTGCCGTTGTAATACGGCAGACCCTGGTAGTTCATGAGCAGCTGATTGCCGTCGCCGTCATAAAGCTTGTAGATCTCGGCATTGTTGTCCCATTTGGCGGAAATGGAGAGGCCTCTGGTGCCTACCGTAATGGTGGCACGGAGCGGACGATAATAATCCTTGCTCACTGTTTCCGTCGATACGATCGAGCCGTTGACACGCACGATCTTGTCCAGATGCGAAGACACTTCGTGCAGCACTTCATCGTTGATCGTCGCCTGGCCGGGGGCGCGGGAGCTGTCCAGCGTATAGGTGGGAGCAGGCTTTTCATCAAAGTCCGTGACGGACCTATACTCCACTTTGCGGTTGGCCGGACGGGGATCCTTGCCATAGAAGGTCACGGTAACCGTTGATGCAGCGGTGCCGTTATCCTTCCATTTGGCGGTAATATAGATCGGGGTATCCCAGATGTTGGTCCAGACGACGTCTTTTCCGCTCTCCCAGTCAAGGGTGGCGTCCATCGAATACGGCACGTAGTCGACCAGCATGGAGTGGGCATAGCGGACATCGATCTGCATTTCGGTCAGCAGCAGAACATTGTAGAAGGTGGTCGCAAACTGGCAGATGCCGCCGCCCACCTGATCAATGATCCTGCCGCCGGAATACGCGTGCGAAGAAAAGAATCCGCGGGCTTCCGTACGCTGACCGATGGTCCGGTTCAGAGACATCTGCTTGCCCGGCATGACGACCGTGCCGTCGACCAGATCCGCTGCGCGGAAGATGTTGCGCGAACGGTTCCAGTTGGACTCGGCATTGGCGCCGTTAACGTGTGCCCAAAGCTTTGTGGTATAGGAGGCAACAGGAGAGAAGGTGACATCCTTGATATCGCCGGCTGAGACTTCGGGAGGGACCGCGGCAACGACCGCGTTGCAGGTCATTTTTTCCGAGAGAGTGTCGGAAAAGGCCTGCAGGATCGAGTTGACCGTCAGATCGGCATTGACTCTGATCCCGGGTTCCTCTTTCTGTGAAACATGAACACCGCCCGCGTCGATGGTGAATTTTGCATCAACGGGATCTTTGGTGTTCTCCGGAACGAAGGTCTTCTCTACATAGTCTCTGACTTTTTCCCCATCGATGGTATAGGAGAGCGGCAGCTGGGCGCTGGCGTACTTCATATCCATCAAAAGCTTGTAGCGCTCGATAAGCTTCCCGGTCTGGCCGAGCGTGCTCGCATAGCGCAGGGCTTCTTCAATAGAGTAGTCAAAGCCAAATTCGGAAATGGGAACGGTAACGGTATAGAGAACATCATACTGATTGATGTCGACCTTTTCACCGGCTTCCAGCCTGCTCAGATCTTCCGCGGGGATCTCGCGGACATCGATGGACAGGTCCGATTTGGAGACCTCTTCGTAATAAGCGTTCATGGCATCCGCGGCTTCGCTCATAGTCATGCCGGAAAGATCCGTGTCTCCAAGGAACACGCCATCCGGGATGCGGTTCGCCGCTTCCGTCTGATCAGACGCAGAAAAAACCAGCAGGCATGCAGCCAGCAGGACGGCGAACAGAGGCAGGATGCGAAGATTTTTGTGCATTCAAAAGAATCCTCCTTGTCAAAAGATTCAGAGTCAGTATAACGCATCACTCAAAAAATCGCAAGTTATTTATTTATGAGGAAAAGAAAAAACGGCAGTGGCATTTCCGGAAGCTTTCGTGTATAATGCTTCTGAGTCCGAAAAGGACGAAAGGAGTGTATCATGGCACAAAAACCTGTTTTAGTCATTATGGCAGCCGGGATCGGCAGCCGCTACGGCGCCGGCATCAAGCAGCTTGCCTCGGTCGGCCCTTCCGGAGAGATCATTCTGGACTACTCTCTGTATGATGCGCGGGAGGCCGGCTTCGAAAAAGTCGTCTTCATCATCCGCAAAAGCCTGGAAGAGGATTTTAAGGAGATCATCGGCGCGAAGGCCGAAAAGCTGATGGAAGTACGCTATGCGTTTCAGGAGATAGAGGACCTGCCGGAAGGCTTTGCCTGCCCTGACGGCCGCACCAAGCCCTGGGGAACGGCGCAGGCCATCCTCTGCGCAAAGGACGTGATCGACGGCCCGTTCGCGGTCATCAATGCCGACGATTACTACGGCAAGACCGCGTTCCGCATCATCTACGATTATCTGACCGCGCATCCGGGCAAGGATGAGGGCGTCATGGACTGCGCCATGGCCGGCTTTGTGGTCAAGAATACCTTGAGCGACCACGGCGAGGTGACCCGCGGCATCTGCCTGCAGGAAGGCAATATGCTGAAGGAAGTCCATGAGACGAGCGGCATCGCCATGCGTGAGGACGGCCGTGTGACCGGCACCTTTGAAGGAAAGACCGTGGAGATCGATCCGAACGGCCTGGTCTCCATGAATATGTGGGGCTTTGACCGCCGCGTGCTGGATGAGCTGGAAGCCGGCTTTGCCCCCTTCCTTGAAGACGCCATGAAGCAGAACCCGCTGAAGGCGGAATATCTGCTGCCGACCGCAGTGGATACCGCCCTTAAGGCCGGCAAGCTGACCGTGGAGGTGCTGCCTACGCCGGATACCTGGTTCGGCCTGACCTATCACGAGGACCGCGACCCCGTGGCGGCCCGCTTTGCCGAAATGGTACAAGAGGGCATCTATCCTTCGCCGCTTTTCTAAGGGCGCAGGATCAGTCTGAAAGGAAAAAGAGTGAAAAACAGCAAATTCTGGAGCGCAAGAAACATCGCGCTCATGGGGATGCTGGGGGCTATGGCGGCGCTGCTCATGTATCTGGAGATCCCGCTCGTGTTCCTTGCCCCGAACTTTTATAAAATGGACTTCTCCGAGATCCCGGTCATGGTGGGCACGTTTGCCCTCGGTCCCTTTGCCGGCGGCCTGATCGAGGCCATCAAGATCCTCATCAAGCTGCTGATCAAGCCGACCTCGACCGGCGGCGTGGGAGAACTCGCAAACTTTGTGGTGGGCTGCGCCATGGCGGTGCCGGCAGGCCTGCTTTACCGCGCCCGCAAGAATAAAAAAACGGCGGTGAAGGCCCTGCTTCTGGGCACGCTCTGCATGACCGTGCTCGGCGTCGTGGTAAACGCCCTCGTGATGCTGCCCTTCTACAGCAAATTCATGCCCATGGAGACCATCATCAGTCTGGGCGCGAAGATCGTTCCCGCGGTGAACTCCGTGTGGACCTTCTGCCTCTTCTGCGTGGGCCCCTTCAACCTGTTCAAGGGGCTGGTGATCTCGCTCATCACCTTCCTGCTGTATAAGAGGGTAAGTCCGCTCATCCATTCCTTCCGGGACGGAGAAAGGAAAACGAAAGCCTGAATGAAGAGGATCCTTGAGACCTTTGGCGAACAGGAGACCCGGGACTTCGGAAGAAGTCTGGGAGAGAGCGCCGTGCCGGGGCAGGTCATCTGCCTGGACGGCGATCTTGGCGTGGGAAAGACCGTGCTGGCGCAGGGCTTTGCGGAAGGGCTGGGAATAAGCGGCCCCGTGGCAAGCCCGACCTTCACGATCGTGCAGAGCTACCAGAAGGGACGTCTGCCGTTCTACCATATGGACGTTTACCGGCTTGAGGATGAAGACGAACTGGAGGCGATCGGCGGCAGCGAAATGCTGGACGGAGACGGGGTCTGCCTTGTGGAATGGGGCGAGCGTGTGGCCGGACTGCTGCCGCCGCATACCCTGTTCATCAGGATCGAGAAAGACCTGAAAAAGGGGCCGGACTACCGCCTGATCACCCTTACGGAGAAAGGAGCGGCGAAATGAAGATCATCGGGATCGAAAGCTCGTCCCTGGTCGCTTCGGCGGCCCTGTGGGAGGACGGAAAGCTGCTCGCGGAATATACCGTGGACCATAAAAAGACGCATTCCCAGACCCTTCTCCCGATGCTGGAGGAGATCTGCCGCATGACGGAATGCGACATGAAAAGTGTGGACGCTGTGGCGGTGAGCGCGGGACCGGGCTCCTTTACGGGGCTTCGGATCGGTGCGGCAACGGCAAAAGGCATCGGTCTGGCTCTGGAGATCCCATTGATCGCGGTGCCGACCCTCGATGCGCAGGCTTACGGCCTCTTCGGTGTGAAGGACCTCATCTGCCCCATCATGGACGCAAAGAGAGGACAGGTCTATACCGGCATCTACCGCTTTGACGAAGAGGACAGGCTGGAAATACTGAAAGCCTCCTGCGCCATGGACTTCGGCGAGCTTGCTCAGGAGCTTAAGGAGATGGGCGGCCGCGTCTATTTCCTGGGCGACGGCGTGCCGGTGTTTAAGGAAAAAGCCAAAGAGCTGCTGGGCGAAAACGCCCGTTTTGCGCCGGCGGGTCAGGACCGCCAGCGGGCAGCGAATGTGGCTGCGCTCGGCGCCCTGCTGCAGGCGGAAGGAAAGACGGTGAGTTCCGGCGCCTTTGCTCCGGACTACTACCGCGAATCCCAGGCGGAGCGCGTAAAAAGAGAGCGCGAAAGCAGGGCGGTCATCCATGACTGAAGAAAGAAGAGAAGAAGAGCCCCGCGTGCGGAATGCCGGCCCCGCGTCTTCCCGGAAGACAAAGGACCGGTCGGATGTGATCATCCGGCGCGCGGAAAAGCGGGATATCCCTGCTCTTGCCCGCATGGAAAAGCTCTGCTTTTCGGATGCGTGGTCTGAGGCTTCGGTCGAAGGATCGCAAAGCAGCCCGCTCGGCTATCTGCTGATCGCGGAGGAGCCTTGCGGGGAAGGCACTGACCTTCCGCTCGGCTATCTGATCGCATCCGTTTTTGAGGACGAAGGCGAGCTTCTCAGGATCGCGGCGCTGCCGCAGGAAAGAAGGCGGGGCATAGGAAAAGCGCTGCTTTCGCGCATGCTGGAAGATCATCCCGGCGTCAAGACCTGGCGGCTTGACGTGCGCACGCAGAATATGCCCGCCATCGCACTTTACGAACAATTCGGGTTTGGCATCATCACGGAAAACCCTAATGTATACAAAGACCCCGTAGACAACGGATATCTGATGATCCGAACGGACAGACAGGAATGAGCCATGCTTGATATTTGCCTCGCGGGAACCGGTGGCATGATGCCGCTTCCCTATCGCTGGCTGACGAGCCTCATGCTGCGCTATGAGGGCAGTCAGCTCCTCATCGACTGCGGCGAAGGCACGCAGATCGCCCTGAAAAAACGCGGCTGGAGCTTCAAGCCCATCGATATCATCTGCATCACGCATTTTCACGCAGATCATATCAGCGGGCTCGTGGGGCTCCTGCTTACCATGGGCAACGCGGAGCGTACGGAGCCGCTCACCATGATCGGGCCGCGCGGGCTGGAACGCGTGGTGAACGCGCTCCGCATCGTGGCGCCGGAGCTGCCCTTTCCCATCGAATTCATCGAACTGACCGAACCGTCCGTGACCATTACGGTGCGGGACTACGTGATCACGGCCTATAAGGTGCACCATGCGATCACGACCTATGGCTATGCCGTGGAGATCCCGCGGGCGGGGCGCTTTCAGGTGGAGAGGGCGCAGGCGCTGGGCCTGCCGGTCAACTGCTGGAACCGTCTGCAGAAGGGCGAAACGATCGAGTTCGAGGGCGAGACCTACTACCCTGAGATGGTGATGGGACCGCCGCGGAAAGGCCTGAAGGTGGCCTACTGCACGGACTCGCGGCCTACGCAGTCCATTGTGGACGGCGCGCGGGGAGCGGACCTGTTCATCTGCGAAGGTATGTACGGAGAGCGCGGCTCGGAGGAGCGCGCTGCGGAACATAAACATATGAATTTTGCCGAAGCGGCCACGCTGGCAAAGGCGGCAGAGGTGAAGGAACTGTGGCTGACTCATTTCAGCCCGGCGCTCAATCATCCGGAGGAATATATCGACGTCGCGCGGGAGATCTTTCCGAACACGAAGACCGGCACCGACGGCATGAGCAGAACGCTGAAGTTTGAGGAAGAGTGAGGGAAGATCAGCCTTCCGGCGAAAGCCTTCCGATCCTCAGAATGAATCAGGTAATAACACGGAAAGAGTTAATAAAACGGTGGAAAATATTCGTATCCTGGCAATAGAAAGCTCCTGCGATGAGACAGCGGCGGCGGTCGTGATGAACGGCCGGCAGGCGCTGTCCAATGTGATCTCCTCGCAGATCGCTCTTCATACGCAGTACGGCGGTGTGGTGCCGGAGCTTGCGAGCCGCATGCATATCGAGGCCATCGATCCGGTGATCCGGGCGGCGCTTCGTGAGGCCGGCTGCACCTTTGATGAGATCGACGCCATTGCCGTGACCAACGGCCCCGGCCTTGTGGGCGCGCTGCTCGTGGGCGTGGCAGAAGCGAAGGCGATCGCCTTTGCGTTAGATAAACCGCTGCTGGGGATCAACCACATTGAAGGGCATGTCAGCGCAAACTTCCTGGAGCATCCCGAGCTCGAACCGCCTTTTCTTGCCCTGATCGTGTCCGGCGGCCATACGAACCTCGCGAGGGTAAAGGACTACGGCGAATTTGAGATCATCGCGCGGACCAGAGACGATGCGGCAGGCGAGGCTTTTGACAAGGTCGCGCGGGCGATCGGCCTGGGCTATCCGGGCGGTCCGAAGCTGGAAAAAGCCGCGAGGGGCGGCGATCCGAATGCCTATCCCATCCCGCGCGGCAAGGTGGATGATAGCGCCTACGATTTCAGCTTCAGCGGCATGAAATCCGCCGTGCTGAACCTGATCAACCATGCGGAAATGACCGGGGAGACGATCCGGCAGGAGGATATGGCAGCCTCCTTCCAGGCAGCCGTTGTGGATGTGCTGACAGACCGTGCCGTACGCGCGGTAAAGGAGTTCGGCGAGAAGAAGCTGGTGCTTGCCGGGGGTGTGGCTGCCAACTCCGCGCTCCGCGAGGGACTGGCAAAAGCGCTGAAGAAGGTGCGTGCCGAGCTGATCGTTCCGAGCCCCATCTTCTGTACGGACAATGCCGCCATGATCGGTGCGGCGGCCTACTACCACTATGTCAAAGGGGAGAGAGCGGATCTGTCTCTGAACGCCATTCCCGGTCTGGAACTATAAGGGATTCGGTTATTATGAAGAGCGGTGCGCCGCTTCTTCGCAGATCTCCGCTGCGAGCGTGAGGAAGGAAAAGATCAAGCATGGAAGGAAAATTCAGCTGCGCAGACTGCTATGTAAAGGCCTGCAGAACAAAAACAGAGGAAAAATATCCTGTATTCTGCCCGACAAAGAACCTTGAACCGGAAACCCTGAAGGAGGTCATGGAGGAGTATGCGGACGAGGAGACGAAAGCCTTCGCCCGGGAATCGGCCGTGATCGAGTCGGACTATTACTGCAAACTGACCCGTGTGGAGGAAACAGTCGAATTCATCAGACGCATGGGATATCACAAGATCGGTGTAGCCACCTGCGTCGGCCTTCTGGATGAAGCGCGTACCTTTACGAAGATCCTGCGGGCGTACGGTCTGGACGTCTATACCGTCTGCTGCAAGTGCGGCGCCGTTGACAAAACAGCCATCGGCGTACCGGAGGAGAAGAAGCTGAACAAGGGCAGCGGCCATGAATCCATGTGCAATCCGATCCTTCAGGCAAAGCTGCTGGAGCAGGAGGGCACGGAACTGAATATCATGATCGGCCTCTGCGTGGGGCACGATACGCTTTTCCTGCAGCACTCCGCCGCGCCTGTTACGGTGCTGGTGGTCAAGGACAGGGTGCTCTGCCATAACCCTGTGGCGGCGCTGTACCAGGCCAATACCGGTTATTCCCGCTTTAAGGACGTTCTGGATCCGTCCGGAAAGCCCTGACGGCCTGAAAAAAGAGGCCTGATCTTCGGAAAAAACGAAGAATTAATAATCGTAAGTTTTCCGGCGTTTTTCCTTATTTGTTTGCTTGTATCGCACACGGAGAAGGGATAAAATAGTGTATATCTACTACACCAAATATAATATATGGAGGCATTACCATGGGTAGACTTGATGGAAAAGTAGCCATCATTACCGGTTCCACTTCCGGTATGGGACGCGATACTGCGTATCTGTTCGCCAAAGAAGGCGCCAAGGTCGTTGTGACCGGCCGTAACGAAGCCCGCGCGAAAGCGGTCGTGGACAAGATCAAAGAAGAAGGCGGCGAGGCCATCTACGTTCTGGCAGATACCGCTGATCGTTCCGCCGCGAAGGTCATCTATGACGAGACCATGAAGGCTTATGGCACTGTTGATATCCTGATCAACAACGCCGGCGTGCTCAGCCTTACCCCTGTTCAGCAGATCACTCTGGAAGAATGGGACAAGGTCTTCAACGTAAACCTGACCAGCGCCCTGCTGCTGACCCAGTACTGCGAACCCGAACTGAAGAAGAATAAAGGCCACATCGTCAATATCTCCTCCGTTGCCGGCACTGCTGCCAAGTGGGGCCCCATCGCCTACTGCACCAGCAAATTCGCCATGGTCGGCATGACCAGAGCCATGGCCCGCGAAATGGGTCCGGATATCCACGTCAACGGCATTGAACCCGGTGCGATCATGACCGCCATGCTGGAGAACTGCGGTGCGGATGCGACCATCGAATTCATGAAGACGACTGCTCCTCTGCAGAGAGTCGGTAAGGGCAGCGAGATCGCGACGGCCTGCCTGTTCTTCTGCACGGAAGATTCCAGCTTCATCACCGGTCAGCTGCTTCGTGTGGACGGCGGCGTAGACGCCTGATCTAAGGCAGACAGAACAGCAACAAAAAACAGGCGCGGCAAAATGCCGCGCCTGTAGTTGTTTTAGCGGGAAGTTTAACCTTCGATGGTGATGTAGCGGTCCTCTTCGACCTTTTTCTGAGGGACCTTCGGCAGGCTGAGGATCAGCGTACCGTTGTCGAACTTCGCCTTGATATCCTCTTCGGTAAGGTTCTCACCCACATAGAAGCTTCTGGAGACGGAACCCATATAGCGTTCACGGCGAATGTACTTTTCATTCTTGGAGTCATCCACGCTGGACTGGCGGGTGGCGGTCACGGTCAGGTAACCTTCCTTCAGCTGAGCCTTCACATCTTCCTTTTTGAAGCCGGGCAGGTCCAGATGGACTTCGTAGCCGTCATCATTTTCCTTCACATCGGCCCTCATCAGACCGCCGAGATTGCCATCATCTCTTCCGAAGCTCGTGCGGAGCGGGAAGTTCCTTTCAAAATCATCAAAGAAATCATTTCCGAAAATACTGGGCAGTAACATTGTTGTTTCCTCCTGTTCCTATTTTCACAGGTTTTTCGAGTCTGTGCGTCCGGCCTTCGGCCGGTAGTTTTGTCGTAAGATCTTTATGCTAAAGATCTTGGGGAAGGATCCCTTTTGATCCTTTCTCCCTCGATCTGCCCGTAGTATAGCACATATTGTTAGCACTCGCAAGAGGTGAGTGCTAAAAACTTTATAAATTTTTACTCCATTTATTTCTAAATGACGGAAATGGCTCAGATCACCGCAGCATGGCAAAGCCCTTGACGAAGTAAGGGCGGAAGGCTAAAATATAAAAGCTGCGAAAAGCGGAGCTTTTTGCAAAATGGCAGGAAAGCACGGAGTGAGAAGAAGATGCAGATCGAGATCAACGAACAAGGCAGTGAAGCCTTTTATAAGGAAACGGTCAACGCGGCGGCCCAGTACCGCTATATTCTGAAGGACCATCATTATAAGCTGAAAGACTATTTCAAACAGTTCAGAACGCTCCTCATCGCGAGCCTGCTCGTCCTTGCGGTCAATGTCGGACTGATCATCGCCTGGGGCGGGGATACCATCCAGACGGCGGCCTCGGCGGTGCTGCTCGTCGCGGCGCTCATGTGCGGCGTTTATCTGTTCTCGCTGCACAAGGCCTGCAAGTCCATGATGGCCGGCTGGCACAGATCTGTCCTGACGCTGGATGAGAGCGGCGCGGAGCTGGACGTGCCCGATACGCAGACGGTGAAGATCGCCCGGAAGAATCTGGCCGTAGTACGGATCTTTAACGAGAGCCTCTGCTTTGTTCCTCAGGCAGGAGCCGGCGTTGTCATTTCCGTCGACAGAAAGCTGGGGGCTGAGATCCCGGACTGGATCCGCGAGAACTGGCCGGAAGCGGAGATCATTTAAGGAGGGTCCGGGAGAGGACGGAAAGGAATCCCCATGTTCAATATCCGTGAGATCGATTATGATCAGCAAGAATATGCCCGCCTTGCGGAAAAGCAGGCGGAGAGCGAGGAGATCTTCGACGGCGTGATCCTGCACGTGTTCCGCGACAAGGTGGAGCTTCCGAACGGCGATCTGTCCGTGCGTGAAGTGATCGCCCACGTGGAGGCGGTCTGCGTGGTGCCCGTGGACGCGGACGGCAACGTCATCCTGGAGCGCCAGTACCGCTACCCGATCGATGCGGTCATTACCGAGATCCCTGCCGGCAAGCTGGATAAGGAAGGCGAAGACCCGCTCGAAGGCGCAAAGCGCGAGCTGCGCGAGGAGACCGGCATCACGGCGGACAGATGGACAGACCTTGGCCTCTTTGTTCCCGCAGCTGCCTACTGCGCGGAGACCATCCGCATGTATCTTGCGCAGGACCTGCACCAGGGAAAGCAGCAGCTGGACGAGGACGAGTTCCTCGACGTGATCCGCATGCCGCTTAAGGACGCGGTGCAGCTGGTCATGGACGGGAAGAGCCCGGATGCCAAGACCCAGGCTGCCCTGCTGAAGGCGGCAAGATTATTACATATATAAAAAACAAAAAAACTCAATATTTTTGTTGACAAGATCGGCGGCTTTTGCTATATTATTTGAGCCGTCGTTTTTTCGGGTCTTTTTTTTTCGTGCCATGAGGGCGCGGGAGACTGAGCCGGTGCGAAGAGTCGCCTGCCTCAAAACGAGTGAAAGACATTAAGGGAGGATGCATATCATGCGTACCAGAATCACCTTAGCCTGCACCGAATGCAAGCAGAGAAACTACAATACGACGAAGGAAAAGAAGAATCATCCCGATCGTATGGA
>CADCPP010000030.1 GCA_902803355.1 uncultured Lachnospiraceae bacterium
AGATCCTGAGCCTTTCGGACGACGACAAGGCGGAATACGAGTGTGCCTGCGGCCATCACGGGACCTTTGATTTCCATACGGATACGAACTGCAAGCTGGCCTGGAAGGTCGACTGGCCCATGCGCTGGATGGTAGAAGGCGTGGATTTTGAACCCGGCGGAAAGGACCACGCAAGTCCCGGCGGCAGCTACGACAACGGCAAGGTCATCGCAAAGGAGATCTTCGGCTACGATGCGCCGTTCTTCCAGGGCTACGAATTTATCGGCATCAAAGGCGCGACCGGCAAGATGAGCGGCTCCTCAGGCTTAAACCTGACGCCGGACACCCTGCTGAAGATCTACCAGCCGGAGGTCCTGCTGTGGCTGTATTCCCGCTGCGATCCCACCAAGGCTTTTGATTTCTGCTTTGATGACGGGATCCTCAGGCAGTATTTCGAATTTGACAAGCAGTACAACGACTATGTTGCCGGAAAGACGGATGAATACGGCACCATAGCCATGCAGGACTGCCTGACCAGGGGCGCGAACCTGAAGACGCCGCCTATGAGCCTCCTGGTCCAGCTTGGCTCGATCGTCAATTTCGATGTGCCGCTCATGGAGACCATCTTCAAAAAGATCAACATGCCCTATACCCGCGAGGACTTTGCGGACCGCCTGGAGCTGGCCAGATACTGGCTGGAGCAGTGCGCGCCCGAACAGGCCAACAAGCTGAGACGGACCCGCGATTTCGAGCTCTGGGAGAGCATGACGGAAGAGGAGAAGACGGAGATCGGCCTCTTAAAGGACTATATCGCAGCCGGCGGCTATACCCTGGATGAGCTGAATACGAAACTTTATGACATTCCGAAACAGGTCTACGGCGCCGATGCGCAGAACCTCAAGGCAGTTCAGGGACGCTTCTTCAAGCTCGTCTATCTGCTTCTTCTGGGAAAAGAGAGAGGTCCGCGCCTGTATCTGTTCCTGAACGCCATGAAGCCGGAAGATATCCTGCCGCTGCTTGATTTCTCCCTGCCGAAGACCGAGGCCGAGCTTCATCCGGAAGCGGAAGAGGAGCAGGCACCTGCTGAAGCAAAGAAGGAACGTGTCTACGGCGATCCCGATCCGGTCGCCCCGTTTGATGCCGAACTGATCAGCAAGGACGATTTCCTGAAAACGGACCTCAGGGTCTGCCGCATCGTGAAGGCGCAGGAGATCCGCAAGGCGAGAAACAACCTGAAGCTGACGCTCTTTGACGGCATGAAGGAACGCGTGATCGTTTCCTCCATCAAGGATGAGTACAGCTGCGAGGAACTGGTCGGAAAGAAGAGCATTGTGGTCTGCAATCTGACGCCGGTAAGACTGACAGGCGTGACGAGTGAGGGCATGCTGCTGGCGGCGACAAACAGCGCCTGCGGCGTACAGGTCATCTTTGTGGATGAGCGCGTCCCCGAGGGCACGAGGATCTGCTGATACAATTTTTCCACTGAAAAAGGAGGGACCGCCTTTTGCGGGACCCTCCTTTTGATTTACGTGACTAACAGCAGCGAAAGGTGCTTATTCTCCATCATCCTGTTCTTCCGTAGCCTCCGGATCTTCTCCTTCGTCGGATGAACCAGCGTTCTCGGTTTCTTCAGGGTCTTCGGATGACTCCTCCTCCGTGGATTCCTCCGTTGGAGGAACCGGGGGTTCGGTATGAAGATGACAGGTCTTCGGACTGACACCGGCCTGATAGATATAAGGCGTGTCGACCGTGTCAGTCTCCGTCATCGGCATTTTGTAATACAGCTTGCTGTAGGTATCGAGACACCACTGGCCGGCTTCTTCTCCGGATTCGGAGCACATCGGCACCAGAACGTGACAGTTGCAGGCCTCCTTCGGCTCGGTCCCTACGGTGAAATATTCAATATACGGCGGATTATCCTCATCTCTTTCGCAGGCGACGGTAGACAGCCTGCCGCACAGCGGACAGATATAACATGCCGTCACATTGCCAGGCTGGATGAAGGGCACGGCAAGCTTTCCGGCGTTGATCCGGTCCATGACGGCTTTCCAGACTATTTTGTGATAGTCATTCATGGTGACATTGCCGTTCAGCGTCTTGCTGCCGTCATCAAAGCCGCTCCAAACGCCCATGGTGTAATAATTCGTATAGCCGATGAACCAGCAGTCGCGGCCTTTTCCGGTGCTGTCCGTAGAAGTACCGGATTTCCCGGCAGCGGCGAAATTGATGTTCAGCGCGGCAGCCGCGGAGGTGGAGGAGACCCACGTCCCTTTTGCATTTTGCTGGAGCATGGAGCCTGCCATGGCGCTGGTCAAAAGAAAGGCTGTGGAAGGGTCAATGACACGGTGATATTCCTGCTCTCTGGTCAGAAGAACCTTGCCGTAGTGATCCGTGATCCTGGTATAGAAGGTCGGTTCGATATAGGTCCCGCCGTTTGCGATCGCCGCGTAGGCATCCGTCAGTTCCAGAAGATTGACTCCCTTCGTCAGGCTGCCAAGGCAAAGTGCGGGACCGAGGTCCGTGTAGACCTTGCCGCCGATCGTTTCTTCTCTGACCAGCGTGCTGAAGCCGAAATCTTCCAGCTTGTCAAAGGCGTTTTCGATCCCGACGTTGTTGATCATGAACTCCGCGGAGACGACGTTCATGGAATAGACCATGGCCATACGGGCTGTGCTGCGGCCAAGCCACAGATCGTTTCCCCACCAGTTGCGCATGGTATAGTTCTGATAAGTAAAGGGAACGTCGTTCTGCCAGCTGGCCAGGGTTATCGCGCCACTGTCGAGTCCGGGGGCGAAGGTGGAAAGCACTTTAAAGGTGGAGCCGGGGGAACGTGTAGTGTCTGTGGCACGGTTCAGGGAACGGCTTACGTTCTTGGCGCCGCGTCCGCCGCAGATGGCGAGCACGTAGCCGCTTTTCTGATCGATGATCACCGCGGAGAGCTGCGGCTGCAGCGTATAATAGATCTTTTCATCGGCAACGCTGTCTCCGGGCTTCAGGATCTCTTTTTTAAACTGCGTGATCAGGTCGGCGATCTCTTCCCGGCTGTTGAAGATCAGATCGTTCAGCTCAAGCGTTCTGCGGACATTGCTTTCGGTATAGGTCTTGGTCGTTCCGCTTGCTTCTTCGACCTTGATCGCGCAGGTAAAGGACCACTGAAAGCAGTCGGAAGGATAATTGTCCGGGTTATTGACTTCATCATCAAGAACAGCCTGGATATCGCTGTCAAGAGGGGTATAGATATTGAGGCCGCCGCTGTAAAGCATGGCATACGCATCTGATTCACTGTATCCGAGCTTGGTCTGAAGATCTTCCAGCACCTGATTGATCACCGCATCCGTGTAATAGGTATAAGTGGAAGAGCTTTCCTGGATCTTCCGGTTGTTGGCAGCGACCCGCTCATAGAGCGCGTCGGTGTCCGCCATTGCTTCGGCATATTCTTCGGGCGTGATCAGCGTCTGCTTCAGCATGTGATTCAATACGGACTGCCGGCGGGTAGCATTGTTTTTCGGGAAACGGATCGGATTATAGCGGTACGGATTCTGCGTGATCCCGGCAAGGCAGGCACATTCCGAAAGCGATAGCTCGCTGACATCCTTGCCGAAATAGCGGCGGCTTGCGACCTGGACACCAAGACTGTTCTGTCCGAGATTGATGGAATTCAGATAACTGATCAGGATCTCTTTCTTGGAGACTTCTTTTTCCAGCTTGATCGCCAGATACTGCTCCTGGAATTTGCGGATAAAACGGGCACCCCAGCCTTTTTCCGCGCCGCCGTCGAAAATATTGTTTTTGATAAGCTGCTGGGTAATGGTGCTGGCGCCGCCGTTGATGCTTCCCCGCAGAAGAAGAGAGGCCATGGAACGCATGATGCTGCGGATATCTACCCCTTCATGGGTCCAGAAACGTTCATCTTCAATGGCCACTACGGCGTTGATCAGGTTTTGCGGAATAGCAGAGAGGGCGACGGGGTCCCGGTTGGATCCGGACTGGATCAGCGTCTCGACGGGCTTGCCCGCTTTATCATAGATGACGGAAGCAATGCCGAGCGGGGCAATGGTGAGCGATTCCGCCTCGGGAGATTGATCCACGATGCCCTGTACCGTGCCGTACAGAAAGCTGCCGAAGATCGCTGCAGCGCTTACGGCAAGCAAAAAGAGGATCTTCAGGGCGTGAAGGATGAGGCGGCTCCCCATCTTCCCCGATCTGTGACCCGAATGCTCCAGTTCATATGCGACTTGCTCTGCGCCGTAATTCATCCTCAGCCTCCTTTAAGACGGATTATAGCAAAGTTCAGGCAAATAGAAAAGTGAAATCTGAGAAAGCGATATCTGAAGGAAAACTTAACTGCGAAAATCCTCCCTTGGCAAACAGGGAGCGTCATGGTATTCTTGTTAGGGAAACTTGCCGGAGGAAACGATCATGGATCGATCTTATAGCATTCTGCTTCATGCCGCAGACGGTTATTACGAGGAAAAACGGTCGAAATTCTATGCCGTGGCTTATCCTGTCCGAACAGAGGATGAGGCGCTTTCTTTGATCGCTGCGGAACGGAAAAAGACCTATGATGCGAGACACCACTGCTATGCGTATCAGATCGGTGCGGCAAATGAGCTTTGCCGCTTCAGCGATGACGGCGAGCCCTCCGGGACTGCGGGAAAACCGATCCTCGAGGCACTTTCCGGCAGCGGCCTGCATAATACCCTGCTGATCGTTACCCGCTATTTCGGAGGCACGCTCCTGGGGACCGGCGGTCTTGTCAGGGCCTATTCGACTGCCGCAAAAGACGCTCTTGGTCATGCCGAAGCGGCAGTGGTCAGGCCGGTAAAAAAAGCCGGGATAAGCTGTGCCTATCCCGACCTTGCGCGCGTCGATAAACTATTGTCCGGAAGCGATGGTGTTTTCTGCGGCCGGCGTTCCTATGGTGAAACGGCTGAGATAACGCTGTATCTTTTGGCCGATCAGGCGGAGCGCTTTGCGATGTCGCTCGCGGATGCCACGGCAGGCCGCGTACGGCTGCAGATGACGGATGATGCCGAGATCCTTACGATTGCGGACCGTTTTCATTCGGAGTATTGACCGTTTCGTTTGTTTTAACTGCGGCTGCGGCCGCTTTTTTTGTTTTTGCTTTTTTGACCTTTTTTCTCACAATGATCAGGACGGCGGCAATGACCGCGCCAAGAATGACCAGAGAAGGCAGGCTGCCGGCAAGGAAGATGACAAGGCTTTTGAAGAATGAACCGACAGATTTCAATCCATCCTGAAATGCCGTGGAGATCCTCTCTCCGAAGGTGATGGGCGTCGTGACCGGCTCGGTATAGACCCGCACCTCCTGCAGCTTGATGGAAACAGAAGAGTATTCCACCTGATTATCGTAGAGACGAAGCTGTGCCGCGTAGTTTTCCAGCTGATATTCCACATTGGTGAGATGATCCTGGATCTTCAGCAGATCTTCCAGCGATTCCGCGCGGCTCATCAGATCCATGAGCGTATCCCGCTGTGTTTCCAGGGATTTCAGCCGGCTCTCGGTATCGGTATAGGTCAGCGTGATATCGCTGACCTTTTCGGTGCGGGATGTCACATTGCCGATCTCATCGATCTTTTCGTTGAAGTCGCCGAGGGAAGAAACAGGGATCCTGAGCACATAGGTCGCCGTGCGGGCTGAGCTGCGCTGATAGCTGTTTCCGGAAATACTGGAATTTTCGATATAACCGCCGAGGGCGGCTGTCATGGCCGTGATCTTCGCGGCTGATTGATCAAAATCCTGCGTCTCAATGGCAAAGCCCATGGTCTTGATCAGTTTTCTTCCGTCTTGGACGTTTTGGTCTGCAGGCTTTTCTTCGGAACGGGAAGACGTTAAGGAATAGGTGAAATCCGATTTCGCATTAGCCGTAAGCTCCGGTGCGTTCGCGATCTCAGCCGCCTGATAGTCCTGATCGATATGGCCTAAATTCTCTCTTTTGTCTGCGGATGATCCGCCGCAGCCGGCAAGAAGCAGCAGGAGGGAAAGCAGGCACGCAGTTACGGGAAGCATTAATTTTTTCATGATGTCTCCTTCTTTATGCAGGTGTAGCGCTGGCAGAGTCAGCTGTATCATAACTCTTTTCTGCTGATAAAACAAATGAAAACGGACAAACGTTGCAAAAACGGCAAAAAAATAATAGAATGTCATGAAAGAGACTAGGCAAAGCTTTGCCTGTACAAAACGACCTACCTGAATGATAAAAAATTTATAAAATTTTGATCTTCCTGCGTCGTTTTGCCCTCCCTGATCTGTATCATGATCGGAAAGGTGATCTTAAGTGAAGAGTGCGGAAGAGGTCGTTAAGACCTATGAAAATCTTCTGTACCGGGCAGCACTTCATATTACCGGAAACCGGGATGACGCGCTGGACATGGTGCAGGAAACCCTGATCAAATGGATCACGAGCCGGCCTGATTTTGCTTCGGATGAGCATGAGAAGGCATGGCTGCTTCGTGTGGTCATGAACCTGTCCCGCAACCTGGTCGGGTCCATGGCTAAAAAGAGCGCCGTTGAGCTTCTGGATATTTATCCGGCTGAAACCAAAGAGGAAGAAGGCGTGATGCAGGAGGTCCTGGATCTTCCGGAAAACCTGCGCGCGGTCATCTACCTGTATTATTACGAAGGATACAACACCACGGAGATCGCCGAGATCCTGCAGGAAAATGCGAGCACGGTCAGGACCTGGCTGAGCAGAGGCCGCGAAAGACTGCGGAAAGTGCTGAAAGAAGAAGGAGAGAGCATTCATGAGCGCCTATAAGGACTATATCGACAGAATATCTCTGGATGAAGAGCAGCACGAAAAGCTTCTGCAGGCAATCAGAGAAGCAGAAACAGAAAAGAATGCGGATCCAAGCAGCCGCAGGAAAAGACTGCTTCGCTCCCCGCTGAAAACGATGGGACTCATTGCTTCGGCAGCAGCTGTGGCGATAGTCCTGTTTGCCCTTCCTTCTCTGTCTGATAAAACATCGGATGCCAGCCTCACCTTTGCCGCAGCGATCCCGAACGAAGATATGGTGATTGATCAGGCGGCCACCGAGTATGCCGTAAACACGGCAGGGCAATATGCTGCGGCAAGCCGGGCCGAGGAAGCGGGACCTGTGGAGGCTCCGCTTGGTTCTGGCCAGGCAGAGGAAGAGGAAGTGAAGTCTGAAGTGTTAACTTATCAATTTACGGCAGACCTATTCGGAAAGATCGGACATGCCGATGCGGAAACGGCTGCCGACGGACGAAAGAGCGAAACGCCTGCCTATGTCACGGCTGCTCCCACAGCTCTTCCGGACTCTGCCGACCTTGACCGCGTCATCGCGGAGATCCTGAACGAGGCATTTTTAGAGATGAGCGAAACTAAGGAAAGCGCCGCCTTTGATTACCGCTTCACCTATCAAAACGAAGTCGTTTGCCGCTACGATTCTGCCTCGGGTTTTCTTTCCGCGGACGGAAAAGGAGCAACGCTGTCTGACGCCAGACGTGAGCAGCTGAACATGCTGTTAAAAGCATATTTCGAAAGCAAATAATGGTTTTGCTTGAATTCCGTCCGGAAGCGTCGTATAATTTCACGCAGATATCCGGAAAGGAATGCCGATGGCCGCATGGCAAAAGCCCTGTTTATCGCTGAAAAACCGAGTGTAGCCCAGGAATTTGCCCGGGCTCTTCATGAACCCATGACCCGTAACGAGGGCTTTCTCGAAAGTGAAAGAGCCCTCGTTACGTGGTGTGTGGGGCATCTGGTCACCATGAGCTATCCGGAGGTCTACGATCCGGCACTCAAAAAATGGTCCATGGACACCCTCCCTTTTATTCCGGAAAAATTCAAATACGAACTGATCCCTGCTGTCAAAAAACAATTTAATACGATCAAAAAACTGATGCACCGCGAAGACGTGGACCGCATCTATGTCTGCACGGACTCGGGACGGGAAGGGGAATATATTTACCGCCTGGTGGCTCAGATGGCAGGCGTGCCGAAAGGAACGAAGCAGCTGCGTGTCTGGATCGACTCCCAGACCGAGGAAGAGATCCGCCGCGGCATTCAGAGCGCAAAGGATGAGTCGGAATACGATCATCTTTCGGATGCGGCCTACCTGCGTGCGAAGGAAGATTATCTTATGGGGATCAATTTTTCCCGCGTGCTTTCGGTCAAATACGGGTATGAGATCCGCAGCTTCCTGGGAGACCAGCAGGTGAAGATCGCCGTTGGCCGGGTCATGACCTGTGTTCTGGGAATGGTGGTCCGAAGGGAACGGGAGATCAGAAGCTTTGTAAAGACGCCGTTTTATCGCCTGATCCTTCATCTCGACCCGCAGGACTCATCCGGGAAGCTGCTGGATCTGGAATGGCGCGTGACCGAAGACTCAAAGCATTTCGCTGCCCCGTATCTCTACAAAAACAACGGCTTCAAAAAACACAGCATTGCGGAAAAGGCCGCTGCGGAGCTGATGCAGCTTACCCCACCTGCGGCGAAGATCGCGCAGATCAAAAACAAGACGGAAAAGGTCAATCCGCCGCTTCTGTTTAATCTTGCGGAGCTTCAGAATACCTGCTCCAGGACGCTTAAGATCAGTCCTGACGAGACGCTGAAGATCGCACAGGAACTGTATGAAAAGAAGCTGGTCACCTATCCGCGTACCGATGCCCGCGTGCTTTCAAGCGCCATTGCCAAGGAGATCGGCAAAAACCTTCACGGGCTGACGGCACTTCCGGAGACAGGGGGATTTGCTCAGGAGATCCTGGAGAGCGGCCGCTATAAAGGGATCGGAAAGAGCCGTTATACGAACGACAAGATGATCACGGACCACTACGCGATCATTCCGACGGGGCAGGGCCTTGGTGCGCTGAACTCCCTCTCCGAGCTTAGCCGCAGTGTGTATGACAAGATCGTTCGGCGTTTTCTTGCTGTCTTTTACCCGCCTGCGGAGTACCGGAAGACCGAGGTGGAAGCCGTTATGGATACCGAGCATTTCTTTGCTTCCTACAAGACGCTGTCGGAAAAGGGCTTTATGGCCGTGAGCGGCATCTGGCAGGCAAAAAAGAAAGCGGACGACGAAGAAGAGGAGCAGGACGCACAGGGACTTGGCGAGATCCTGAACCGGCTGAAAAAGGGCGATGAGCTCCGGGTAGCCGGCATCGATATCAAGGACGGGGAGACATCGCCGCCCTCCCGCTACAACAGCGGTTCCCTCATCCTTGCGATGGAGAATGCCGGCCAGCTGATCGAAGATGAAGAGCTGCGTGCGCAGATCAAAGGGTCCGGGATCGGGACCAGTGCCACACGGGCCGAGATCCTGAAGAAGCTGGAGACCAACCGCTATCTGGCAGTAAGCAAGAAAACGCAGATCGTTCAGCCTACCATGCTTGGGGAAATGGTCTTCGATACTGTCTACTGTTCCATCAAGCCTCTGCTGAATGCGGAACTGACGGCAAGCTGGGAGATGGGGCTGACCAAAACCGCGGAAGGGACTTTAAGCGCAGAAGAGTACATGGCAAAGCTGGATGATTTTATCCGCCGCCGCGTACAGAACGTCAAAGACGCCGATTACAAACCCTGGCTGCGGCAGGCTTTTGCCCAGACGGCAGCCTGTTATCCGGACTGGAAAACAAGCGGCCGAAACAGCAGACAGGGCAAGACGAGTACAAAAGCGAAAACCGCTCAGACTAAAGATAAAGCATCAGTAAAAGCTAAGAAAACGGAGGAGAAGCAATGAGCACCGAAGCATTAAAAACCGCAAATCTTGTAGATACGAGCCATACGATGGCTGCAGCGCTGTTTGCACAGTATGACTATCCCTGGGAGGTCCTTCCTCACATCAAGGACTTTATTCTGGAACTCATCAAAGAGCTTGATCCGGAAGAGTACATGGAATACGCACCGGATGTCTGGATCCACAAGAGCGTGAAGGTCGCGCCGACAGCGTCCTTAAACGGCCCCTGCATCATCGGGGAAGGAACGGAAGTGCGGCAGTGCGCATTTGTGCGCGGCAGCGCGCTGATCGGAAAGAAATGCGTGATCGGCAATTCCACCGAGGTGAAGAACAGCATCATTTTCGATAACTGCGAAGTGCCTCATTATAACTACGTAGGCGACTCCGTCCTGGGATTCCACGCGCATATGGGAGCAGGTTCCATCCTGTCCAATATCAAGGCGGACAAGAAAAACGTGACCATCGCCGCCGAAGGCGAAAAGATCCAGACCGGCCTTCGCAAGATGGGCGCGGTGCTGGGAGACTATGTCGATCTCGGTTGCAATTCCGTCTGTAATCCGGGCAGCGTGATCGGACCGCGGACGAATCTGTATCCGCTGTCCTTTGTACGCGGCTTTGTCCCCGCGGATCACGTCTATAAAAAGCAGGGTGAAGTTGCCGAAAAGCATTACGACTGATCAGAAACAAAAAATGCCGGCCCCGCGGGGCCGGCATGCCGGGATCTATTCTATGGCGATCTCTGCCGCTGTCTTTAAAAACTCGGTCATGGCATGGGTCACGTATTTTCCCTTTTTATGGAAAAAGCTGAGTGCTCTGCGGCTGTACTGCGGATCAAGTTTATAAAAGACAACGTTCGGATTGTGATAGGTATTCATGATCAGCGTATCGGTAACGAAGGCAATGCCGATGCCGGAGCAGGCGACGTTGTAGCTGGTCATCTGCTGATCCAGACTGAGGATCACATTCGGCTTGATATGATGTGCGGCAAAGATCTGCATGGCGCGGTCCCGCGTGTCGTTGCCTGACTTGAGCAGAATAAACGGATCACCCGCAAATTTTTCAAACGGGACCGCAGGGACCTCATCGCTTAAGAATTGTTTGCTGGTGATGTCTTCGGCGGTGATCTGATAGCGGATCAGATCTTCATTGACGGCAAAGGAAGCCGGAACAGCAAGAAGCAGATTTTCCATGCGGAAGAGCTCGGAATCGTGTGTCTCCGTATCGAAGACGGAGTTGTCGATGATCAGATCGAGATCGCCATCCATCAGCAGCTGGTCCAGCTGCGGGGTATTGGCCTCGGTTACATGGATCCTCACACGGGGATAGCGGCTGTTGAAGCGCGCGATCACGGAGGGGAGGATACAGGCCGTAAACAGGCTGCTGCCGCCCACTTTGATGCTGCCTACGTTCAGCTCTTCGAGATTGTTCAGGTAATTCATGAAGCCGTTCTGCAGATCCATGTACTGTTTGATGACTTCAATATACTTCTCGCCGCATTCCGTCAGGCCGATCGGGTTGGTACTGCGATCGAAGATCGGCGCACCGATCTTTTTTTCGATCCGCTTGATGGTCACGCTGAGTGCCGGCTGTGAGATGAACAGGTTTTTTGCCGCGCGGGAAAAACTGCGTTCCTTGTACACTTCATAAACGTATTCGGGATTGCTGAACATACAACGACTCCTTTATAACTTTGTCTGTTCCATTTCAACCTGTATATATATTAACACAGATTTATAACATATACAACAAAAAGTTATTGATTTAGCGCGTTTTTAACCGGGAAAGAGAGGAAAAGATGCAGGATATTATGATCGTAGGTGTGGCCGGCGGGTCAGGCAGCGGAAAAACAACACTGACAAAGAAACTCGTGGAACGCTTCGGCGATGCGATCTGCGTGGTCCATCATGATAACTACTACCGCGCCCATGATGACCTGACGTATGAGGAGAGAACGCACCTGAACTACGACTGTCCGGATTCCTTCGAGACGGAAATGATGGTAGAGCATCTTCGTCTGCTCCGCATGGGGCGCAGCGTGCACTGCCCGGTCTATGATTATACCGTTCACAACCGCAGCAGCGAGACAGTGCTGATCGAACCTCGTCCGGTCATTCTGGTCGAAGGCATCCTGATCTTTGCCGAACCGGCTCTTGTTGATCAGATGGATATCAAGATCTTTGTGGACACCGATGCCGATATCCGCCTCTGCCGCCGTGTGGTGCGCGATGTGCGCGACCGCGCGCGCACCGTGGAGAACGTAACGAAACAGTGGCAGGATACTGTCAAGCCCATGCATGAAATGTATGTGGAGCCTTCCAAAAAATATGCGGATATTATCGTCCCCGAGGGCGGAAAAAACAAGGTGGCGCTGGATATGATCATGGGTTGTATCGAACGGCATTTACGGAATACACAGGAGTCCTGAACAGAACGGATCGTTCGCAGGATCTGCTTTGATATAGTTGCATATTTCACGAAATATTCATATTTCAGCCGTAATTTTCGCTTGAAAACAGGGCGTGATTACGGTATATTCTACGTTGTATATCCATGCGCACTGAAATGGTGTGCTTTTTCGGTATACAATGGTTGAGGAGTGCCTATGAAACCAAATCAAAAACCGGGTTTTTTCCGGCTGTTATGGGAATTGATATATCCTTTTCTTGCCTACCAATTGATCGCTGCCGCCGTCTCGGTCGCCGTGGGAATGCTGCTGACGGCGCTTCAGTTTACAAAGATCCTGGACGGCGTATCGGATGCGTACAGCCTGACCGTGGCAGTTTCCGATATGATCACGGCACATTACAGTCTGATCTCGGGCCTGTCGGCCGCACTGACCGTTCCGCTTCTGATCTGTTTCTATCAGAATGACCGTGTGAAGGAGAAAGCGGCGCAGGTCTATACCGCGTATGAGAACGTGCCCTTTCCCTATTATCTTTTCAGCTTCATTATGGGAGCAGCGGCCTGCCTTGCCGTCAATAATCTGCTGGTCTTCAGCCGCCTTACCGAGCTGCTTTATGATGGCTATGAAGCAACGGCGGAGATCCTGTTTCAGGGCGGGCTCATCGTTGAACTCATTATCATGGGCGTTCTGATCCCGGTCGTGGAAGAACTGATCTTCCGCGGTCTGGTCTACCGGAGGGTCCGCTGGTACCTCGGGGTGATGCCTGCCATGATCCTTTCCGCCCTGTTTTTCGGCACGGTCCACGGCAACCTGCTTCAGGGCCTTTACGCGTTCATCATCGGCCTGCTGCTTGCGTATGTCTATGAACGCTTCCATTCGATCCTGGCACCCATTGCCGTGCATGCGGGAGCGAATATCCTTTCGGTGATCGCCACCGAGACGGAGATCCTTGATTTTACCTACAATGATGATACTTTGTTTCTTGTCACGACGGGGATCGCACTGCTGATCTTTGCCGTCATGTTCTATCTGATCACTGCTTTCGTTTATCCCAAAAAGAAAAACGAAGCAGGGTCCGCGCCGCAGGATAGTGTAAGCGGCAGCTAAGGAGGTCAATATGGAAAAGGCACAACTGAATCAATGCATGAATAAACTGCTCAGCATTGCAAGATCGAAAAAGAGCGTTCTTGATGTCACCGATATCAACGAAACGTTTTCCGGCACGGATCTCTCACCCAGTGAGCTGGAGGAAGTGTATACCTTCCTGGAAGCCCATAATGTTGATGTGCTGCACGCCATGACCGACGAACTCGCCCAGACAGAATCTCTGATCCTGGAAGACGAGGATGATTTTGACCCTGATGACAGTCTTGGCGAAGAAAACCTTTCCCTCGATGCGGTGGAGCTGCTGGAAGGGGTAGGGACCGAGGATCCCGTCAGAATGTATCTGAAGGAGATCGGCACGATTCCGCTGCTCTCGCCTGAAGAAGAACTGGATCTTGCCGTGAAAAAGGCCGAGGGCGATGAAGACGCGAAAAACCGTCTGATCGAAGCCAACCTCCGCCTGGTCGTCAGTATTGCCAAACGCTATACCGGGCGCGGCATGAGCTTTCTGGATCTTGTTCAGGAAGGCAATCTCGGTCTGATCAAAGGCGTTGAAAAGTTTGATTATACCAAGGGCTATAAGCTCAGCACCTACGCGACCTGGTGGATCAGACAGTCCGTAACCAGGGCGCTGGCCGATCAGGCAAGAACGATCCGTGGTCCCGTCCATATGGTCGAAACCATTAACAAGATGAGCAAGATGCAGCGCAAGCTGACGCTGGAGCTTGGCTATGAACCG
>CADCPP010000031.1 GCA_902803355.1 uncultured Lachnospiraceae bacterium
CTTTCCTCCGCTGTCAAGCAAGCTTGCCGCGGAGTCGGGCTTTTGACCCTTGTATTACATGCTCTTGCTGACGTTGCCGCCGAATTTGTCCGCGATCCGGTTGGTGACCAGGATGAAAACGATGATCACGATGCAGATCGCGTCCGCCACCTGAGGCATGGCCTCCTTGGAATAATCGAAGGCCAGGAAGGACAGGGTGTAGTTCTTCGGCGTCATCAGGATGGCGATCAGGTCCAGTTCCTTGGCAATGCTGATGAAGGAAAGCAGGAAGCCGGACAAAAAGCCGTTCTTGGCGAGCGGGATCACGATGCTGCGGATGCGCCGCCAGAAGCCCGCGCCGTTGATGGAGGCCGCTTCCTCAAGCTCCACCGAGATCTGCATCATATTGGAGGAACCCGAGCGGCTCGCGAACGGGAAGTGCTTCACGATCGAGACCAGAAGGATCAGGGTGAAGGTACCGTACAGGGACGGGATCAGGCCACCCAGACGAGGCTGGCTGAACATGGAAAAGTAGATCGCAGAGAAAGCGACGCCGGGCATCAGATAAGGGATGAAGATCAGCTGCTCGACCATGTTGCCGTACCACTTGCCGCGGCCGCGGGTCGTGATATAGCCGAAGAACTGACCGAATACGGCGGTGATCAGCGATGCGATCAGGGAGAGCTTGACGGTATTGCCGAGCGCTCTGGCAAACTCGCTGTTCTTAAACAGGCCGTTCTGGTTAAAGGCCGGGTTGGGAGCGTTTTGCAGCTCGCCGATCCAGGCATACAGGGTCAGGTTTTCGGGGCCGTAGCCTGCGCCGGGCACGATCTGGAAGGATTCCATGACCAGGAAGAAGACCGGCATGACCATGGCAATGATCAGGAAGATGGTAATCACGACCAGCATCGGGTATCTGGCGCCGCGCAGAGGGATCAGGTTGCTGCGGGTGCCCTTGCCGCCGATGGTCGCATAAGATTTTCTGGTGCCGATCAGCTTCTGGTTCACGATGATGGTGCCTGCCGCAAGCAGGATCATCAGAAGGCTCATGGCATAGCCGACGCCCTTCGGGCTGTTGTTGATGAAGTCCTTCATTCTCGTAGCCAGCACGTAGAAGGGCGTGCCGTCCGGGTTGTTGCCGCCCAGTCTTGCCGCCACGCCGTAGGTACCGATCGACTTACTGATGGTCATGATGGTGGCCGAAAGGATCGACGGCAGGATCAGCGGCAGCGTGATGCTCTTCAAGATCTGCGACTTGGACGCGCCCTGGATCTCACCCATCTCCTCCAGCTCGGAGTTGATGGAGCGGAGCGCCCCGGACGCCATGATATAGGAGAAGGCGTAATAATGCAACGTCATGACGAGGATGATGGGAACGAAGCCCGAAGCAAGCGCATCCGGGACCGGGATCCCCAGACTCGTGAGCACGCCGTTGCCGCCCATCTTGGGATTCCGGAAAATGGTCATCCAGGACAGGGCTTTGCACCAGGACGGGATCATATAAGGGATCAGGATCAGCGCGGAGAGGAGCTTCTTGCCGGGGATGTCCGTGCGCACCATGAGCCACGCCATAAGGGCGCCCAGAGGGACCGAGATAACGGTGACGACCGCGCCGATGATCAGGGAGTTGCGCAGCGGGACCCACAGGATCGTCTTGGTCAGCGGGCTGGCCAGCAGGTATTTCCAGTACCACAGAGTATAGTCGCCGATCTTTGCCCCGGGGATGTTCCGGAGCTCGGATTTGGCCACAACGAAGGTGTTCTGGAGCATGGCCAGAAGCGGAATGATGATCAGCGTGAACAGCAGGATCAGCGTGATGAAGACGATCACGTTGAACGGATTGCCGACCAGGCTTTTAAATTGGTTTTTGAAGCGTTCTTTGCTCATCGGCGGACGCTTCCATCCTTTTTTTGCCATAGCTTATCCTCCATACATTTTCATGTCGGTGACTGGATCTCACTCTTTTCCTTCTTCGCGTTCCCGCTTCAGGATCGTGTAAACATCGTAGATATCGGTGATCTCATAATCGGGCACTACGTCAAATTTGCCGATATCTTTCTGCGGAGTGAGGAAGGAATTGATCTTAAACACGCGCCCGAAGCCGGCTCTGCGGGGCCCGACCACATCGCGCGAGAGCGTATCGCCCACAAAGGCGCATTCGGAAGGGTCCAGATCCGCCTGCTCGCAGGCGATGCGGAAGGCGTAGGGATGCGGCTTGCGGTAGCCTATGACCGAGGAAAGGGTGATTTCATCGAAATACTGTCTCACGCCGTACTTTTTCAGGGTATCAAAGACCTGGAAAAGACTGCCGGTATTGCTGACGACGGCCACATGCATGCCCAGGTCTTCCTTCAGACCTTTCAACATTTCCGCGGCGTGAGGCCTGAGCGAGCGGTCATAGAAGGTGGTCTCCCACATATGCGCGATCTCTTCGCTGATCTCCGCAAGCTTTGCCTTATCCACCGGAATATCCCTGAACGCCCAGTCGCACCAGATCTGCTCGGGCTTCAGCTCGATCATGGTCCGTTCCGATTCTTTTTTATACGCCTGGATGCCGGCTCCGGCGATCGCCCAAAGCGGCTCTGCCTCAAGAGGTACTTCCATCTGATGCTTTTTCAGGATGTCGTACAGCGCGTACGCGGTTGCCTTATCGTTTTTTTCATCTGAATACAGGTCTTCGAGAGTTCCCCCCATATCAAACATCACTGCTTTGATCATCTGCTCTGCTCCATTTTCATTATTCAGTTATCGCAAACGTTTACATTGCCTGAATGAATTATACAACGCTCTCTTTGTTTTTGTCAATATTATTGAAAAAAAATTTCAAGATTTCACAGAAAAAGCGGTCCGTACCGCAAACACCCCCGTATTTTCCGTAAACCTTTGCGCTGTTGCGGGAGATCATGTCCCTGCAGACAGGATACGATGGCCTCAGCTGTTCAACAAAGAAACAGGCTCCGGATGCTTTCCGGAGCCTGTTTGCTTGGTTCTTGTGTATTATCTGCCGGCATGCCGTTGCCGCGCACCGCACAGCCTCATCCCGCGGATCTGCTCTGCGTCTTCCTGCAGCGGAAGCGTCACTCGATCACCAGGTGCTGGGGTACGCCGTCCTTCATGACGGGCTGCATCTCGCCCATGATAAGCGGACGTGCGTAGCTGATGAATTCTTCCGTCACATCGTTGCCCTCTTCGTTGATCATGCTGCGCGGGACCTTGCGCTCCGCGTTGGAGATCTTGTGAACGTCGGCAAGCGAGACCGAGCAGACATAGGGATCATTCGATTCACGTACCAGGGTGGCCATCAGGCCGCTCTGGCCGCGAAGCGCCGCTTCCACAGCAGCCGCGCCGGAGGAAAAGGCCTCTTCCGCATCGGTGCGGGAAGCCAGATGCGCCGCGCAGCGCTGCATCACGGAAAGCTCAAGCGAGCGGGTCTTCACGCCGAATTCCTTCTCGCAGTATTTGCACAGGACTTCCGCCGTGCCGCCCATGGCCTTGTGGCCGAAGGAGTCGACCGCCAGGTCCGCACCCTGCAGCTCGGGAATAAAGGTCCCGTCGGCGGTGTGAATGCCTTCGGAGACCGCGACCAGCACGCAGTCCTTGCGCTTCAGGATCTTCTCTACGTCCGCGCGGAAGCTTGCCAGGTCGAAGTTC
>CADCPP010000032.1 GCA_902803355.1 uncultured Lachnospiraceae bacterium
GATTTCCTGCGCGATCATCCGGATTACAGCATGTGCGTGCATGCGGCCTACCGGCATATCGTGGGAACAGATGAATCGGAAGACGAGATCTATCCGGCGGAGCCCGAAGACAGAGACTATGAGGCACCCGAGATCATCAGCAGGGGGGCCGGCCTCTTTGCGACCAATTCGTTTCTGATCCGGCGGGAGGCTTTTGAGCATCCGCCGAAATGCTTCCACTCTGATGATATCGATGATTATACGATGCTGATGTATGCGGCGACAAAAGGAAAACTGCGCTATATGCATCAGCCGATGTCCCGGCACAATGACGGGGTGAAAGGCTCCTGGACGCAGCGGGTATGGAATGATCCGGAGAAGCATATCCTGCATCAGAAGGAGATGATCCGCCTGCTGACGGGGATCGATGAGTACTGCAAAGGCCTGTATCATGACGCCTTTACCGCAGCGATCGCCGCAAAAGAAGCGGAAATGACGGAGACGGAATACCTGGCGGCCAAAAAGCGGGGAGATAGGGCAGAGCTGAAGAAAAAGAAATATGCTGCGTTAGTGCGGCGCGACAGGGATCTCGCCTTCCGCGGATGGGTCCGCAGAAGATTTCCCGCTCTGGTCGCCTTAAAGCGCAGGCTGACGAATCATTGAGGAAGAGAAGCAAAGCAGACAGATGGCAGACGGCAGGAAAGTGGCAAACGGATTTATCTGGAGACTCCTTGAGCGCTTCGGCGCGCAGGGAGTTACTCTTGTTGTCAGCCTGATCCTTGCCCGCATCCTGAATGTCGAAGACTATGGGACGGTGGCGCTCGTCTCGATCTTTACCTCGATCCTGTCGGTCTTTGTGACCTGCGGATTAAATGACGCGCTCATCCAGAAAAAGGACGCGGACGACCTGGATTTTTCCACTGTCTTTTATTTCAATATCGTCATGTGCCTAACGATGTACGCCCTGATGTTCTTCGGCGCGCCTCTGATGGCAAAATATTACCATCGTCCCGATCTGGTCCCATATATCCGCGTGCTGTCCCTGATCCTTGTCTTTGGCGGGATCAAAAATATCCAGAGCGCTTATGTCTCGAAAAACCTTCTGTTCAAGCGCTTCTTCTTTGCCACGCTGATCGGCACTGTTGCCGCGGCAGGCGCAGGCATCTACATGGCCCTGAAGGGATACGGCGCATGGGCTCTGATCGTACAGAACCTCGTGAACAATGCCCTTGACACGACCATCTTATGGATCACGGTCAAATGGCGCCCGAAGAAGATGTTTTCGGGAAAACGCCTGAAAACGCTCTTTTCCTATGCCTGGAAACTGCTGGTGAGCGCCCTGGTCGATACCGTATATGCCAGGCTGTATCAGCTGGTCATCGCGAAAAAATACGATGATGAGGCGCTTGCGTATTACAACAAGGGCGATACCTTCCCGTATCTTCTGGTGACGAGCATCAACGCGGCGACCGACAGCGTACTGCTTCCGGTCATGAGCGAAGCGCAGAACGAGCCGGAGCGCGTGAAAGCGATGACCAGGAGGGCCATCTCCTTCAGCTCCTTCGTGATCATGCCCATGATGATGGGACTGGGCGTCTGCTCCGAAGCCTTTGTCCGTCTGGTCCTTCTGGAAAAATGGCTGCCTGCGGTCCCTTTCATCCGGGTCTTCTGTTTTGGCTACGCGTTTTACTGCGTCCATACGGCCAACCTGAACGCGATCAAGGCACTTGGCCGAAGCGACCTGTTCCTGAAGCTTGAGATCATCAAGAAATGCGTGGGCATCGTGATCCTGCTCATCTCCATGCAGTACGGCGTCATGGCCATGGCCTTAAGCTCGCTTATCTCGAGCATTATCGACCAGGTCATCAACAGCTGGCCGAACCGGAAGCTGCTCGGCTACAGCTATGCGGACCAGTTAAAGGACATGCTGCCGAACTTTCTGCTCACCCTTGCCATGGGGCTGATCGTCTACAGCATCTACTTCCTTCATCTGCCGGACCTTGCGACCCTGCTGATTCAGATCCCGCTGGGCGTTATCGTCTACGCGCTCGGGGCAAAACTGTTCCATCTGGAAAGCTTCGATTATGCTCTGGCGCTGCTGAAGAAGAGGAGAGAAACGTCTGCTGAATCATAACAGGCGGCGAACGTGAGCGATGGAAGTTTCGAACCCCCTTTTGCCGGGGGTGAGAAACTTTCACGCGAGAAAGGAGCCGCAGACAGCAAAAACACCGCCCGAGAAGGCGGTGTTTTTGATTTGAGTGATCTTAACAGCGTTAGTTTTCGATCCCTTTCTTTTTCATCCAATCCGGCAGTTCTTCGCTCTTTTTCTGATAGTAGCGGCAGAAACGGTAGCGGCAGGTCTCGCACTTGCCCTTGTTGCCCTTTACCGGCGGCTCGCCCTTCACCTTCTCCTCAAGGAAGCTGACCATGGCTTCAAGCTTCTCTTTCTCGCCGTCCACGGCCAGGGTCACGGCGCCTTCATTGCCGCCCACGCCGCCGCAGCAGACCAGATGCGCTTCGCAGTCAAAGAGGATCTTGATGGCTTCGATCTCGGTCACGATCATGGTGTTGCCCAGGCAGTACATGCCGCAGTCCGCGCCTAGGGAATAATCGATGTGCGTTGCGCCGCCCAGGGCACGGGCAGCTTCGCGGACGGAGGGCACCAGCTTTTCCAGACCGACCGGGGTGATCATAAGCAGGCCTTTGGAGGTCACGTAGCCGATGACGCGCGGGATGGTGCCGCCGTCAAAACCGGCTGTGATCACGCCAACATAGCCGTTCATATCCACCGCGTTCGCGCCCTTGATCACGACGGTCTCCGCATGGAAATCCGAGAGGGCTTCCGGCAGGGTCTTGTCCTGAGGCTCACCCTTCAGGAAAACATTGGGATAGCTCTTCCGGCTGTCCGGCGCAGTCACGCAGAGCAGGCCGTCGGTGCTGATGCCGGCGGTGCACAGTCCCGGCTCGATCGAGGGATCATTCATCAGTTCCTGCGCAATAAAGGCATTCGTGGTGCCGCCGGCGAGCAGCAGATAGGCATCCTTCCAGGCCTTCTGGACCTCGGGGATCTGCAGAACCGCCTTTGCGATCAGACGGCGGGATTCCGCGCTTGTCAGGGTAAAAACAGCTTTCATGTTAACGTCCTCCTTCGTGGGTTGGATCATGGGTCGTCAAGAGTTCGGATGACCGGCTCCCTGTACTGTTCTATAGCATAGACATTGATCCCGGCGATGTCAATTCTCAGAATAAGGCTTGATGTGATTTGCAAACTTTTTAGGAAGATAACCAAATGGATTGCGCAATATTCTCAAAAAGTTTGCGTATCCTCTTTCATTTTCTCTAAAGAATTGACAAGGCCTGAAAGGCATAATATTTTATGATCAAAAGTTAAACCGGTGGCCAGCTTAATATTATTAATTTGAGGCGGAAGATGAGTGCAGAATACGAGATCATCAAATACACACAGGACCGTCATCCCGAATCTCATATCCATGAGTTTTATGAGATCTTTATCTCCCTGTCCAATGACGGGAAGTTTTTTGTGGAAGAGAAAGCCTTCCCGCTGACCTTCGGGACGATCTTCTTTCTGAACCCTTTTGTGATCCACCATTGCTTCTCGCATACCAATGAGAGCTACGAACGCTATGTGATCCATTTCAGCCGGGAGCAGCTGGAACGGATGTCGACGAAAAATACGGACCTTGTCAGTACCTTTAATTCTGCTCCCGTGGTCAGAAAGCTGCCGGATGAAACCCTGGCCAATCTGGTCGGCAAGCTGGCCGAGCTGACCAAACCGGTGACCGCGAAATTCGGAGACGATGTCGAACATAATCTGAATTTTGAGTATTTTCTCCTGCAGATGGCCAAATCCCTGGACCAGCTGAATGATTTTACGGACACGGGAAAAGAAAAAGACAACCGCGTCAGTGATATCCTTGCTTACATCCACAGACATTATTCGGAAAACATCTCTCTGGATGATCTTTCCAACAGATTCTTCATCAGCAAATCCCGGATCAGTCAGATCTTTAAAGATACGACAGGATTCTCTATCGGAAACTATATCATCGTCTACCGGATCAAACAGGCCTGCGAGCTGCTGCGGAACGGCTCAAGCGTGCAGGATGCCGGCCAGAAAGTGGGATTTAACAACAATCCCCACTTTATTCGTGTATTCAAACAGCATATCGGCTGTTCTCCGGGGCGTTTTGCAAGAGAACAGGACGCAAAACCGTAAGCAGAAGGCACAGGATCATGGAACTGTTTATCAATTCTCTTGGCTCGGTAGCCATTGTTTTTCTGCTCACCGCTCTGGGCTATTACTGTGCGGCGCGCGGCTGGCTGAATGCGGAAGGAAAGCGCTTTATCAATAAATTCCTGATCAATATCGGGATCCCCGTGATGTGCATTTCGGAGCTCACCAGCAAGATCGACAGAAGTGAGATCATCGCCTTCCTGCCGCTGATCCTTGCGGGCTTCGCATCGCTTCTGCTCACGCTCCTTCTCGCGGCGATCGTGCAGAAAGCCTTTCTCCGCATGAAGAAGGAGCGGATCGGCATTTTCCTGCTGATGTGCAGCACGACGAATGCCCTCTTTGTCGGACTGGCCATGTGCACGCAGATCTTCGGGGATGAATGTACGCCCTACGTGATGATGTTCTACCTGGTCAACACGATCGTCATTCAGCTGGTCTGTCAGCCGATCGTGCGGAAATACGGAACGGTAGAGGGCGAAAAGCCTTTCAGACTGAGCGATATGCTGAAGACGCCGACGGTCCTTGGGGTATTGACCGGATGCGCCCTGGTTGCTCTTAATGTGAAGCTTCCTCATGTTCTGGCGCAGACAGCCATGTACGTGGCCAGGACCATCACCCCGTTTGCCCTGCTGCTGACGGGATACATCATCTATGAGATCGGACTGAAAAATCTGCGGATCGACAGAGATCAGCTGTTTGTTCTTCTGTTCCGTTTTGTCATCTGCCCAGCGATCGGGGCAGGGGTCTGTGCCCTTGCCGGGATCAGCGGAATGATCCGCAATGTGCTGACGGTGGAACTGGCCATGCCGGTGCTTTCCATGGCTGTTGTCTATGCGTCTTCCTACGGCGCGGATGAGCAGTTTGCCGCGCAGGGAGCGGCGCTCACGACACTTGGATGCTTTATTGTTATTCCTGTTTGGATCCTGATCCTCGGATGAAAAATTCGGGGATATTCGCAAAGAGTTTGCATTTCTTCCTGCGTTTTCTTTAAACGGTTGACAGACGATTCCGCAGTCAATATGATGGCGGCAACGAAAGGAACGTTCCGACTTATTAGCAGGGAATGGTGCTAAACTCAAGGCTAAAATGAACAGCGAAGAGAGAACTATACCTTTCCATAAACTTCATGATTCGGAGGAGAAAAATGGTATGAGCAAAGAGATCACGATCACGGTCAGCGAAAAACGCTGCAAACAGTGCGGCATCTGCTCGGCCCTTTGCCCCAAACAGGTGTTTACGCAGGAGATCGGTCAGGTCCCTGTGGTGGCACACCTCGATCAGTGCATCGGCTGCAGATTATGCGAGATGCGCTGCCCTGATTTTGCAATCGATGTGGAGGTGAAATGAGATGGGAAAGATCACGAAAAAATTTATAGAAGGCAATGATGCGGTCGTTGACGGCGCCATCGCTGCCGGTGCCCGCTTCTATGCCGGTTACCCGATCTCCCCGAGTTCCGAGATCGCCGAAGGTGCAGCCCGCGAGCTGCCTCGTCACGGTGGCATCTATATCCAGATGGAGGATGAGATCAGCTCCATGGCCGCGCTGCTCGGCGCGTCCCTGGCCGGAAAGAAATCCTTCACCGCGACCAGCGGCCCTGGCTTCTCGCTGATGCAGGAGAACCTTGGCCTTGGCATCATGTCCGAGATCCCTACCGTCATCTTCGATGTACAGAGAAGCGGTCCGTCCACCGGTGCAGCCACCAAACCTGCCCAGGCGGATATCATGCAGGCCCGCTACGGCGTTCACGGCGACCACAGCATCATCGCCATCAGCCCTTCCTCTGTGCAGGATTGCTATGATCTGACCATCACCGCCTTTAACCTGGCGGAAAAATACCGCACACCGGTCCTCTTTATGGCGGACGAAGTCATCGGTCACCTTCGTGAGACCGTGACCGAAGTTGAGCCCGAACCCGAGCAGATCTTCAACCGCGTTCAGCCGGATCCCAACCTGACGCAGGAAGAATTCCGCCCTTACGGCTACTCCAGCTATATGCCGGCTCCGATGCCTGCCGTCGGCAACCCGAAATTCCTCATGCGGACGACCGGTTCCACGCATGATGAAAAAGGCGAATTCGGCCCCGGTCCGGAGAACATCAACCGTGTGACCCATTACCTGACCGACAAGATCGAAAAGAACGTGGACGATATCACCATCACCCGCAGCTACAAGCTGGACGATGCGGAGATCGGCTTCATCACGTTCGGCTGCTCGGTGCGAAGCACCAAGACGGCGGTGGATATTCTGCGCAAGAAGGGGATCAAGGCCGGCATGCTGCAGTGCGTGACGATCTGGCCGCTTCCGGAAAAAGAGATCCGCGAAGTCCTGTCCAAAGTGAAGACCGTTGTGGTTCCGGAAATGAATCTGGGCCAACTGGCCGGTGAAGTCCGCAAGTTTAACGATTATGGCTGCAAAGTCCTGCAGGCAAACCGGACAGACGGCGTGCTCATTACACCGCAGCAGATCATCAAAGCGCTGGAGGAGGAATAAAGAGATGGCTAGCTATAAGGATTATATGCTTTTTGATAAACTTCCGCATACCTGGTGCGCCGGCTGCGGCGACGGCATCGTTCTGCAGTCCATTGCTGCCGTTTTTGCGGAGATGGGGCTGGATAAGCACGATATCTGCCTGGTCAGTGGCATCGGCTGCTTCGGCCGTGTCGATGACTATCTGGACATCAACTGCATGCACGTGACGCACGGGCGTGCCCTTCCGGCGGCGACCGGCATTGCGCTGGCCAATCCGAATCTGAACGTGATCGTGACCATGGGCGACGGCGACAGCGTGACCATCGGCGGCAACCACCTGATCCACTGCGCGCGCCGCAATATCAACCTGACGGCGATCGTGGCCAACAACTACAACTATGGTCAGACCGGCGGTCAGTACTCCGGGACCACACCGACCCACAGCATCACCACCACTTCTCCCTACGGACACATTGAGAAGAACTTCGATATCTGCAAGCTGGTGGAAGCGGCCGGCGCAACTTACGTTGCCCGCGCGACGGCATACAACCCCGTGCAGATGCGCAAGCTCATCCGCGGCGGTATCGAGCACAAAGGCTTTGCCATCATCGAGTGCATGGTCGCCTGCCCGACGCACTATGGCCGCTACAACAAGCAGGGCGAAGCCGCGAACATGATGAAGCTGATGAACGAACAGAGCGTTCCTGTTGAGCGCGCCCGTAACATGACGGAAGAAGAGCTGGAAGGCAAGATCATCACCGGCCTGATCGTGAACAAGCAGCGGGATGACTACTATACCGATTACAAGCGTATCATCGATGCGCAGAATATTGACGCGTAAGGAGGATACAGCAATGAAAACTGAGATCGTATTAAGCGGCGTCGGCGGACAGGGCCTGATCTCCACCGGTGAGATCCTTGGTCTGGCATCGTCCCTTTTTGAAGATGGGCTGTATGCGACATTGACAGCCTCCTATGGCTCTGAGACCCGCGGCACGTTCACTAAAACGGACGTGATCATCGCGGATGAACCGATCGGTTATCCCAACGTGGATACGCCGGATGTGATCCTCTGCCTTGCGCAGGTCGCCTATGATAAGTATGTGGACAAATTCGAGGATCATACCGAGGTCTACTATGATACGGATATGGTCACGCCGAAGGAAGGCGCCAAGGGCGATCATATCGGCTATCCGTTCCGCACGATGAGCATCGAGCAGGTCGGCAATATCCAGACCGCCAATACCATCGCGCTGGGCCTGATCATGAAGCGCCAGGGCCTGCTGCATAAGGAATCGGTCATGAAAGCCTTTGCTCACCGTTTTGCGGGCAAGGATAAGGTCATTGCCGTCAATGAAAAGGCACTGGATCTGGGCCTTTCTCTCTAAAAAACCGAGAAAGAACAAGCTATGAAAGCACTGATTATTGATAATGTTTCTCCGCTCATTCCGGAAGGGCTGAAAGCCCGCGGCGTGGAGGTTCACATCGAAGTGATGCCCGGCACGGAACGCATCAAGGAGATCATCGGCGAGTATGACGTCCTGATCATGAGAGTGGTTCCGCCTATCGGAAGAGATATTCTGGACTGCGCGGACAAGCTGAAGATCATTGCCGTCTGCAGCGTGGGAACAGAGCATATCGACCATGAGGCCGCAAAAGAAAAAGGGATCACCATCATGAATGCCGCCAGCGGCAGCACCAACGGTGTAGCGGAACTGACCATGTGCAAGCTCCTTGAGCTGAACCGCCATACGGTCAGAGCCCAGCGTGAAGTGGTGGAAGACGGGATCTGGGAGAAGAACCATTTCAAAGGCCATGAACTGAAGGGCCAGACCCTCGGGATCATCGGGATCGGACGGATCGGCAGCCGCGTTGCGGAGCTGGCTTCTGCCTTCGGCATGAAAATCATTGCCTGCGATCCGTACCTGACCAAAGAAGAGATCGCCGCGCGCGGAGCCGAAAAGAAGGAACTGAATGAACTCCTGGCGGAGGCGGACTGTATCTCCATGCATCTTCCGCTGACCCCGGAATCCGTCAATATGATCTCCTATGAGCAGATCGACAGGATGAAACCGGGAGCGGTCTTCATCAATATGTCCCGCGGCGGCCATGTGGATGAAGAAGCTCTGGCCTACGGCCTGAAGAGCGGCAAGCTCGGCGGCGTCGGAATGGATGTGATCAAGGACGAAGTCGGCGATCTGACCGGCGGCGACAAGCTGTATTCCCCGGTCTTTCATGCCGGCGGAGAATTCGTCGTCAGCCCGCACATCGGTGCTGTCACGGCGGAAGCGCAGACAAAGATCGGCCACATCATTGTCGATCAGCTGTCTGAGGCGCTTCACCTTAACTGACTTAACATGTGCGCGGATGGGGCGCCAAGCGGGTCCTGTCCGCGCTGAAGGAGAGACCAGATGCTGAGCAAACCTTGGGAAAGTAACGAGACAGTCGGAGGCCCGGAACGATCCGGAAACCGTACCTATCTGTACGGCCTCGGTCTGGACGAAGAGAATCTGAAAAAGCCGTTTATCGGCATTGTGAATTCCTGGAGCCAGATCCATCCCGGACATGTCCATCTTCGGGATGTCGCAGCGGCTGTTGCCGAAGGCGTTCTGGTCTCGGGCGGTCAGCCCTTTGAATTCAATACCATCGGAATCTGCGACGGGATCACGCAGGGACACAGCGGCATGCGCTTTGTTCTGCCGAGCCGTGAGGTGATCACGGATTCCATCGAGGTTATGGTGAGGGCTCATCATTTTGACGGTCTGGTCTTTCTGGCCGGCTGCGACAAGATCGTTCCGGCCATGGCGCGCGCGGCAGCAAGACTGAATCTTCCCTGCGTCTTTGTGACAGGGGGCCCTGCGCGTCCCGGATTTTACAAGGGAAAGGGCTATGCGGGCTATGAGGTCCGTGAGGCCTCGGCAAAACTGCTTGCCGGAGAGATCTCGGAAGAAGAGTACTGCGAAATGGAACAGTGCGTCTGCTCCGGTCCTGGCTCCTGCCCCATGATGGGCACCGCCAACACGATGTCCTGCCTGATGGAACCGCTGGGGCTTGCGATCCCCGGCTGCGGCACCGTTCACGCGACGGAAGCGAAGAAGCTCCGCATTGCCCGGAAGAGCGGCGAGCTGGTCATGCGTCTGGTTCGTGAGAACCGCCGTCCGAAGGACTATATCGACAGGGAGATGCTTCTGAATGCACTCCGCGTGGATATGGCCATCGGCGGCTCCACAAACAGCGCCATCCATCTTCCGGCGATCGCCTATGAATTCGGACTGAAGCTGACGCAGGATGATTTTGACGAAGCGGCCCGCAAAACGCCGCACCTTGTCAATGTCCGGCCAAGCGGAAAATATACCTTGTGGGAACTGGATCTTGCCGGCGGGATCCCTGCGGTGATCGCAGAGCTCGGCGCAGAGCATTTCAATATGGATAAGCCCTGCGTGACCGGCGCCAAATGGGGCGAAGTGACCAGGGGACTGCACAGCCTGAATACGGACGTGCTGACCACTCTGGAACACCCGCTGCATGAAGATGGCGGACTCTGCGTGCTGAAGGGCAATCTTGCGCCGGAAGGCTGCGTGATCAAAAAGAGCGCGGTACATCCGGATATGCACGTGCATACGGGTCCGGCCCGGCCGTTTGACTGTGAGGAAGACGCCGTCGCGGCGATCCGTGCCGGCAAGATCAATGCCGGTGACGTGGTGGTGATCCGTTATGAGGGTCCGAAAGGCGGTCCCGGCATGCGGGAGATGCTGACGGCAACGACGACGCTGGTCGGGTCCGGTCTTGGTTCGACCACAGCGCTCATCACTGACGGACGCTTCTCCGGATCAACGAGAGGGCCGTGCGTGGGTCATATCTCTCCGGAAGCGTATGCGGGAGGTCCGATCGCCCTGGTGGAAGAGGGAGACCTGATCACTTTGAATATCCCGGAAAGACGCCTGGAGCTGCATGTTTCCGAAGAGGAACTGGAAAAAAGACGGGCGGCCTATGTCAGGCCTGTGCGTCCGGCGGGCAGCCCCTTCCTTGCACGCTACCGGGCAGCGGTATCCGGTGTCTGGGAAGGCGCCGTGCTGAAGGACCCTGAGGAATAAGAGGAACAAAGATGAAATATCCTGTTGAACAGATTCGTGATTTTTGTGAAAAGGTATGGGTCAAAGCCGGCCTTACCGAAGAGGATGCCAAAACCTGCGTAGATGTCCTCCTGGCGGCGGATATCCGCGGACAGCGCACGCACGGAACTACCCATATGAAGGATTACGTGAACCGTGTGAAGCTGGGCACCTCGACCAACGGAGCGGACGTGGAGATCACCAAGACCGGTGAAGGCACCCTTGTGGTGGATGCCAAGCATGCCGTCGGCATGGTGGCTGCACCGAAGGCCATGCGCGCCTGCATCGCGCAGGCGAAGAAGTCCGGTGCCTGCTTTGCCTCCGTCCATAACGGAAACCATTACGGCCTCGGCGCTTATTACCCGATGATGTGTCTGGAAGAAAACATGATCGGCTTTTCCGTGACGAACGCGCCGGCACTGGTGGCGCCCTTTGGCGGCGCGGAGCCGCTGCTCGGCACGAACCCGATCTCCGTAGCCATTCCCGCGGGGAAATACCCTGCTCTCGTCATGGATATCGCGACCAGCGTTGCCGCCAAGGGCAATATCGCTCTGGCGATGAAGGAAGGCCGGGATATCCCTCTCGGCATGGCCCTGGATAAAGACGGCAACCCGACGACGGATGCGAAAGCCGCAAACGAAGGCGTTCTGCTGCCTTTCGGTGCCCATAAGGGCTATTCCCTTGAAGTGATCGTCTCGATCCTGGCCTTTGCCTTAAGCGGCGCCGAAATGGACGTGAATATCCCTCGCTTCTTTGAACATACCGAACTGGATGCCAACTGCGGCTATTTTATGGGCTGCATCGACATTTCCCGCTTCTGCGACGTTGAGGTGTTCAAGGAACGGGTCGACGCCCTCTTTGCCATGCTGAAGGCCTGCCGGCCGTCCAAGGGATCGAAAGGGGTTCTGATCCCTGGTGAGATCGAAGCCGTCAAGACGGCGGCTGCGCTGAAGGAAGGGATCGACCTTTCCGAAGCGACCCTTCAGGATTTCCGTGATATGGCGGAAGAGTACGGCGTAGAATACACATTTTAAGGAGCCTTTCATGCTGGAAGAGATCAAAAAGATACTGGACCCTATCGAACTGCCCGAGATCGTGAAGGTGCGTCAGCACTTTGATGACAACAGGCTCCCGAATGTGCGGGAGACCCTGTGGCAGAAGATGGAAGAGCGGGGGCTGGATATCCGGCCCGGACAGCGCATCGCCATCACCTGCGGGAGCCGCGGCGTGGATCAGTACCCCGTCATGATCAAAACAGTGGCTGATTTCATTAAGTCCAAAGGGGCTCAGCCTATCCTGATCCCGGCGATGGGCAGCCACGGCGGCGCCACTGCCGAAGGTCAGCGTGAAGTCCTGTATCATAACGGGATCACGGAAGAAGCCATGGGCGCGCCTATCCTCTCGTCCATGGAGGTCAATCAGATCGGGACCACGAGCAAGGGACTGCCGGTCTATATCGACAAAAATGCCTGTGAATGCGACGGCATCATCCTGCTGAACCGGGTGAAATGCCATACCGCCTTCCGTGGGAAGATCGAAAGCGGCATCACCAAGATGACGGCGATCGGACTGGCCAAGCAGAAGGGGGCGGAGATGACCCATATTCTCGGCTTCGAAAATATGGCGGAAAATATTCTGGCAGTCGGCAGCGTCGCGTTGGAAAAGCTGAATATCGTCTGCGGGATCGGTTCTGTGGAAAATGCCTTCGGGCATCTGGCCGAGATCCATGTGCTGAAGCAAAGTGAGATCCTGGAAGAAGAACCGAAGATCCTTAAGCGCGCGAACGAACTGATGCCCCGCTTCTATGTGGATGCGGCGGATGTTCTGGTCATGATGGAGATGGGAAAAGACATTTCCGGCTCCGGACTGGACAGCAACCTGATCGGACGGTATAACGTGCCCAGTATCAGCGGAGGTCCGAATTTCCGTGCGCTGTGCGTGCTGGATCTGACTGACGCGTCCGATCACAATCCAAACGGAATGGGCCAGGCAGACTTTGCGTCAAGACGCTTTTATGAGAAGAGCAATGTGGAGCTTTGCTATGTGAACTGCCTGACTTCCACAGCGATCGATACCTGCAAGCTGCCAATGATCCTGGATACGGATAAACAGGTGCTGCAGGCAGCCGTTAAGTTCTGCGGAAAGCCCGACCGGAAAAAAGCAAGCGTCATTATCGGCGTTTCCACTCACGAGATGGGCGAGCTGTATATGTCCCGCGCCGCCCTGGAAGCCGTTCCGGAGCAGTTTAAGGACAGAGTGGAAGTGGTTGGCGATTTCATGCCGATCCCCTTTGACGAAGAAGGCAATCTGACGCTCTTCGGAAGACCGAAAAAATAGAGCTCCTTTTCCCGGGAGCTGACAGAGGGAGAGATCTGATGAACCCTTATGTGATCCGTCTTGAGAAAGAAGACAATGTGGTGATCGCAAGGCATGACCTGCCTGCGGGAACCGTCATTGAAGAAGAGAAGATAACGACTCTGGAGGAGATCCCTGCCGGATATAAATGTGCGGCACGGGATATTGCCAAAGGAGAGGAGATCCGCAAATACAATACGGTTATCGGCTATGCTTCCCGCGATATCCGCAAGGGCGAATCCGTGCACAATCACAATGATGAGTTCGATGCCCGCGGCGTCGATTACGCGTTCGGGGCGGACTGTCATCCGGTGGACCTGCTTCCTCCGGAAAAACGCCGGACCTTTCTCGGCATCCGCCGTCCGGATGGCAAGGTCGCGACCCGCAATTACATCGGGATCCTGGTCTGCAGCAACTGTGCGGCGACCGTAGCGCGGAAGATCAGTGAGTATTTCACGGAAGAATACCTGAAGGATTACCCGAATGTGGACGGCGTGATGCCCTTTATCACGGAACTCGGCTGCGGCATGGAGCAGTCCGGTGAACCGCTGGCGCTGCTGCAGCGCACGATAGCCGGCTATATCAGAAACCCCAATATGGGCGCATCGGTCCTGGTTTCCCTTGGATGCGAGCGCAACAATATCGACAAGCTGATGGATGCGCAGGGCCTCGTTCAGAACGAACGCTTTAAACGTCTGGTGATCCAGGAAGAAGGTGGAACAAGAGTATCCATCGAAAAAGGCATCGCCTATGTGAAGGAGATGCTCTCGCTCGTCAATGATGTAAAGCGTGAGCCCTGCTCCGCGGAACACCTGCTGGTCGCTCTGGAATGCGGCGGCTCGGACGGCTTTTCCGGCCTTTCCGCGAATCCGGGCCTTGGCAAGGCCATGGACATCCTGGTGAAGAACGGAGGCGGCTGCATCCACTCCGAGACCACGGAGATCTTCGGCGCGGAACACATCCTTACCCGACGCGCAGTGTCGGAAGAGGTGGGGCGCAAGCTGATCGCCCGCCTGGACTGGTGGCTGAAGCAGACGGAAGGCCGTGACTGCCAGATCAACGGCAAGGTCTCGCCCGGCAACAATAAGGGCGGTTTGACCAATGTGCTCGAGAAATCGCTCGGCGGCGTCAAAAAGAGCGGAACGAGCCCGCTCAATGAAGTGTATGAGTACGCTTATCCCGTGACGACAAGCGGTGTCTGCTTTATGGATACGCCGGGATACGATCCCATTGCCTGCACCGGACAGATCGCCGGCGGCGCGAATCTGCTGGCCTTCACCACCGGCCGCGGATCCTGCTTCGGTTCGGTCCTTGTCCCGGTCATCAAGCTGGCCAGCAACACGCCTCTCTATGAGCATATGGAAGAGGATATGGATATCAACTGCGGCACGGTGATCGATGGCACGCAGGATCTGGAATCCCTCGGAGAGACCATTTTTGAAGAGCTGCTGGAAGTCGCTTCGGGCAAAAAAACAAAAAGCGAACTGCTCGGCGTGGGGGAAAGCGAATTTACGCCCTGGCCGATCGGCGTCTTCGCCTAAGGGAGTTGAACATGAAGATTGCTATCATGGGAACCGGAACCATGGCTTCCCTGTTTGCGGCAAGAATGCTGCAGGCCGGTCACGAAGTCTGGATGGTCAGCGGATGGAAGGAACAGGTCGAAAAGATCGCGGCGGATGGCCTCACCCTGGAACAGGACGGCTGTGAAGACATCACCTTTTACCCTCATGTGACGCTGAATGCCGCAGATGCCGTCACGGACGGCGTTTTCCCGGAGCTGGTCATGATCTCCAGCAAGGGATATCAGACGGAACGGACGGTCAAAAATGCCCTTCCCCTGATCGGGAAAGAAAGCCGCGTCCTGACCCTTCAGAACGGCATGGGCAACGCAGAGATCATCGTGGGCTATGTGCCCGCAGAGCGCGTGTTTTTCGGCGCGGCCAGTCTGGCATCGGATGCGAAAGGCCTCGGCCGGGTAAAAGACACCACGAACCGCAACCGCACGCCGCTCATCAGTATCGTCCCCTTCACCCGAAAGGATGATGACTGGTGCAGCCGCCTGGCTAAGCTGTTTGAAAGCCTTGGCTACAGCACGGCCGCCGGTCCGGCAGCAGAACGCTTTGTCTGGAAGAAGCTCTGCCTGAACTCCTGCGGCAATGCCCTGGCCGGTCTCTCCCAGCTTGCCAATTACGTCTATTCCAACGATCAGGACGGCTTTATCCTGATCAGCAAGATCATGACGGAATGCGTTGCCGTTGCCCGGGCAAACGGCGTCCCGCTCGACTATGATGAAATGCGGGCCTTTGCGCAGGCAACCTACTACAATCAGCACCATTTTGTTTCCATGTGCCAGGATATGCATAACAAGCGCCAGACGGAGATCGATACCATCAACGGCTTTATCGTTTCCGAAGGCAGACGGCTCGGCGTTCCGACGCCCGTCAATGAGACCCTGGTGCATCTGGTGCGCCTGATCCAGCGCCACTACGCAGATCAGTGGACATGAACCAAACAGTGAAAACCTCTGCCTTAGGGCGGATGTTATATTTCCCTGGGGAGGGATAAATACCACAAAAAAGAAAGAGGAAGAAACAATGAAAAAAGTACTCGCTCTCGTGTTAGCCCTGGCGATGGCCATCAGCCTTTGCGCCTGCGGCGGCGACACTCCTGCCAGCACGCCTGCTGCCTCCAGCCAGGCTCCTGCCGGCTCCACTGCGGCTCCGAGCGGCGATCCTGCGGCTCCCAGCAATCCTTACCTGATCCAGCTGGTCGGCGCCACCTCCGGCGGCACCTTCTTCCTGGTCATGAATGGCTTTGCTGACATGCTGAACAGCAAGCTGCCTGCATGGTTCAAGGCC
>CADCPP010000033.1 GCA_902803355.1 uncultured Lachnospiraceae bacterium
CTACCTTCGGCTTGTAGAGCTCAGCTTCCACTTTATAGCGGTTCAGCAGCTTGCTTACGGTAACTTCCAGCTGCTGGTCGCCGATGCCGTACAGCAGGAGCTGACGGTTTTCCTTGTCGTTTACGGTCTTTAAGGTCAGATCCTCTTCCATCAGCTTGGCCAGGGAGGTCGCGATCTTGTCATCATCGCCCTTCTTCACGGCACGGTAGGCCATGGAGGTATAGGGCTTGGAGATCTCAGGCAGCGGATAGGCGATCGGCTGAGCCTTGGAGGCCAGGCTGTCGCCCGTGCCAATGCTCATGGCCTTGGCCAGAGCGCCGATGTCGCCCGCGTGCAGTTCGGGAACTTCGATGGCTTCCTTGCCGCGCAGCAGGTAAACACGGGAGATCTTTTCTTCGGTCTCTTTCTGTACGTCGAAGAGCACGGTGTCGCCGCCCTTCAGCACGCCGGAGCAGACCTTGATAAAGCTGTATTTGCCGATGAACGGATCGATCAGGGTCTTGAAGACCTTGGCCGTGACCGGTTTGGATTCATCATAATCGGCAGCGAATTCCTCGTCGGTATTGACGTTCTTGCCGCTGATCTTGCAGGCGGCAGGGCTCGGGAAGTATTTCTCGATGTCATGCAGCAGGACGCGCACGCCGTAGCCGTTCAGACCGGAGCCCAGAAGGACCGGGATCACATCTCCGCCGGAGACCGCGTTGTTCAGGGCAGTCGCGATTTCTTCGGGCGTAAATTCATCACCCTCGAAGTAGCGTTCCATCAGTTCTTCATCGGTTTCCGCTACGGCTTCCATCAGGGCGCCGTGGGTCTCTTCCATCAGATCGGCAACGCTGTCCGGGATAGGGCATTCTTCAAATTCACCCTTGGTGCCGGTAAAACGGCGGGCGCTCATCTTCGGCACGTTGACAAAGCCGGCCAGCTTTTCGTTTTCACGGATCGGGACCTGGAAAGGCACCACACGGTTGCCGAACGCTTCCTTCAGCTCGTTGCAGACTCTCACATAGTTGGCGTTGTCATCGTCCATATTCGTCACGAAGAACAGACGGGGCAGATTGTGCGCTTCGCACAGATCCCAGGCCTTGCGTACGCCGACCTGCACGCCGGCTTTGCCGTTTACCACGATGACCGCGGCATCGGCTGCGCTGACGGCTTCCTCGGCCTCACCCACAAAGTCGAAATAACCGGGGGTATCCAGCAGGTTGATCTTCTTGCCTTCCCATTCGATGGGAACGATCGCGGTGCTTAAGGAAAAGCCGCGCTTGGTCTCTTCTTTATCAAAGTCGCTGATGGTCGATCCGTCTGTCACTTTGCCCATGCGGGAGATCACGCCGGTCACGAATGCTGCTGCTTCCACCAGAGTGGTCTTGCCTGCACTGCCGTGTCCCAGAACGGCGACGTTGCGGATATCTTTTGTCTCATAAACTTTCATAGAACGTTTCCTCCTCAAAAAAACGGTTCTGAATATACAGCATTACTATATTACAGGAAAATCCCGCGAATTTCAAGGACTTTTCCTGAAGAAACGATAAAATCGCAGATTTCTCCCCGCAGGCAGCCGTCAGAGATTTTCCAGATATTCGATATACGGATTGTCCAGTTCGGGATTTTTAAGCGCCATATCCAGATCACGCAGCATCCTGTTCTTGTCCTTGTTCATGGTCCCGCGAAGCTGCACATAGTTGGAGATATGATTGCTGCGCAGAACGCTCCCCTCGCTGTCCAGATGAGCGATCAGAATGCGCTGCTCCTCCAGATACTGGCGGGGCGTTAAGCGTTTGAACTTTCCCGCTTCCCAGTCCGCCGTCATCTGCGTACCGCGGCGAAGCGTCAGGGTCATCAGACCGATGTATTCCGGATTCATGCGGGAAAGGGCCTGCGCAGAGAGCACCGCGTGCTCTTCCATCCCGTCCTGGCCGGCAAGACCGGTGATCTCCGTCACGGAGAGCTTGATCCCTGCGGCTTTCGCCTTCAGCGCGCCGTCCACGGTCTCTTCCACCGTGACGCCTTTATGAATGTCCTTCAGCACCTTTTCCGAGCCGGATTCCAGGCCGAGATAGATCATATCGAGTCCCAGTGCGTGCAGCTCCCTAAGGTCCTCCTCGGACTTCAGCTTAAGGTCGCGGGCGCTCGCGTAGCTGGTCACCCGCTCGCACTCCGGGAAAAGATTCATAATGGTGCCCAGGATCGCTCTCCAGTCGGACATCTTCATGATCAGAGCATCACCGTCGGCGATAAAGATGCGGGGGATCCTCCTGTAGGCGCGGCGTGCCATGGCCAGATCCTCCAGGATCTCCTCCAGAGGCCTTACACGGAACTGCTTTCCCAGATACATATTGCAGAAAGTGCAGGAGTTGTGGCTGCAGCCGATCGTCGCCTGCAGGATATAGCTGTAGGCCTCGCTCGGCGGTCTGTACAGCGGCTCTTCGTATCTCATGCGAATTCCTCCGGCAGATATTTTTCAATGACTTCCTCTTCCGTCAGGATGGGAATGCCAAGCTTCTTTGCGGTCTTGTTTTTGGTCGAGGATGACGCGGGATCATTGTTGATGAGCGCCGTCGTCTTCGCGGAAACGGAGCCTGACACCTTTCCGCCGTGGGCTTCGATGGAAGCCTTCATGGCATCGCGGTTTTCAAAGCGGTTCAGGCTGCCGGTGATCACAAAGGTAAGGCCCTCCATGGACTGCGGCGCTTTCACGCCTTCTTCCGCTCTTACGTCCAGGACAGACAGCAGATCATCCAGCTGCGATGCGTTTTCCGGATCACGGAAATAGCGCAGAAGGTTCTCCGCCATGACGGTCCCTATGCCCTCGATCTCGGCAAATTCCTCTGCGGAGGCGCGGCGGACCTGCTCCAGATCGTTTTTAAAATGCCTGCAGATCAGCTTTGCCGTGGCAGGGCCGATGCCTTCGATCCCCAGCGCGGTCAGCAGACGCACCGGCGTGGTATGACGGGCTTTTTCGGCGGCTTCCTGCAGATTGCGGAAGCTCTTTGCACCAAAGCCCTCCATGGACATGATCGCATTCCTGTGGTCCTGCAGATAAAAGAGGTCGCGGAACCTGCGGACGATACCAAGATCCACCATCTTCTCCAGTGTAGACTCTGACAGTCCCTCGATATTGATGGCCTCGCGGCTCACAAACAGATCAAAGGCCTTGATCTGCTTGGCCGGGCAGGAAGCATTCGGGCAGTGCAGCGTCTTTACGCCGTTTTCATCACGGATCACCGTCTCGCTGCCGCATACGGGACAAAACTTCGGCGGCCTTACCGTTTTACTTCTCGTCAGATTCTCCGCGATCTGCGGGATGATCATATTGGCCTTATAGACCAGCAGTTCATCCCCGAAGCCAAGCTCAAGCTGTTCCATCACGGAGACGTTGTGAACGCTCGCGCGGCTGACCTCGGTCCCTTCCAGCTCCACGGGTTCAAAGATGGCAACCGGATTGATGAGGCCGGTCCGGCTGGCGCTCCATTCCACCTCCTGCAGATGGGTCAGCTGCTGCTCGTCTGCCCATTTGAACGCGATCCCGTTTCTCGGAAATTTCGCTGTCCGTCCAAGCGACGCGCCGTAAGCAATATCATCCATCAGCAGCACAAGCCCATCGGAAGGGACAGGATTGTTTTCAACCTCTTTTGAGAACGCCCCGACGGCCTCGGCAACAGTCTCTGCGCTTACCTCGCGGTAATAGACCACATCAAAGCCAAGGCTCTTCAGCCACTCAAATTCTTCGTGATGCCAGGTAAAGTTTTTCCCTTCTGCTTCAACAAGAGCAAAGGCTTCAAAACGGACTCTGCGCTTTGCCGTGACGGCGCTGTCCAGCTGCCGCACAGACCCGCTGCAGAGGTTCCGCGGATTCTTATACTTCTCTTCACCTTCCGGAATGGATGCGTTGATGGCTTCAAAGTCCGGATAGAGGATCACGGCTTCTCCGCGCAGCACCAGATGGCCGCGGAACGGGATCGACAGCGGCACGTTCACAAAGGTTTTCGCATTCGCGGTAATGATCTCGCCAATCTCGCCGTTGCCGCGCGTTAAAGCCTCCTGCAGGCTGCCGTTTTCATAGGTCAGCACGATGGTCAGCCCGTCCATTTTCCAGGACAAAAGGCCCGGCTGATCCCCCAAAAATGAAGCCAGCTCTTCCACGGATTTGGTCTTATTCAGGCTCAGCATGGGCCGGGCGTGGGCCTTTTTCGGCAGTTCGCTCAAGATCTCATAGCCCACCTGCTGCGTAGGACTCCCCGCCAGGATCACTCCGGTCTCCGCTTCCAGAGCAGCCAGTTCATCGTACAGGCGGTCATAATCCAGATTGGACATCATCTCCGTGCTTTCCTGATAGTACAGGCGGGAAGCCTCCCTCAGCACGGAGACCAGCTCCTTCATGCGCTTAAGCTTATCCATTATTTCATCCCCAGCTGCCGCAGCAGTTCGTCATATTCCGCGCCTTCGATGCGCCGCCAGTGGCCAAGCTCCAGCCCGTTCAGGCTGATATTCATCACGCGCACGCGCACAAGCTCCGTCACCTGATAGCCGAGCGCTTCGCACATGCGGCGGATCTGGCGATTAAGCCCCTGCGTCAGAACGATGCGGAAGCGGAACTTGCTTACTTTTTCCACCGTGCAGGGACGGGTCGTCGTCTTCAGGATGCGCACGCCGGAAGCCATCTTTTCGACAAATTCCTTCGTGACGGCTTTGTCCACGCTTACCAGATACTCTTTTTCATGCAGCCCTCTGGCGTGGCCGATCCGTTCTGCCAGCTCTCCCTGATTCGTCATCAGGATGAGACCCTCCGAGTCCTTATCCAGACGGCCGATAGGATAGATGCGCTCCGGCCAGCCTACGTAGGTCACGATATTGGCCGGATCATCTTCTGCCGTGGTCGTCACCACGCCGACCGGCTTGTTGACCGCGATCAGCACAGGGTCCGGTTTTTTCCCGATCTTCTTTCCGTCGACCAGGATCCTGCTGGCAGATGTCACCTTCATCCCGGTCTCAGCCTTCAGGCCGTCTACCGTCACGCGGCCTTCCTCGATAAGGCGGTCCGCTTCCCGCCGCGAACACACGCCGGCTTCACTCAAATATTTGTTGATACGGATAGGTTCCATACATTCCTCTTTTCACATCGGGTAACTGAACTGTCTTTCTGCTTTTATACAGCCAAAAGCACACGGAACAGTATAGCATATTCCGTGCGCTTTTGGGAAGAGTTGTTATGCGGATCAATATGTCGGTATCGTTGCTCACATCTCCTTGGTGGGATCGTCCGTATCGCCCTTGACCAGATGCCAGAGCCTCCCGCATTTCCAGGCGCGGAACGCCTCTCCGGTCAGGCCGTAGTATTCTCCTTTATAGGTAAACAGGAGAATGTTGCCGAACAGGATAGACAGATAATTGATCTCCTCAAAGGGGAAGACAAAACTCAGGTCCTCTCCTTCCCCGTTCAGCGCTTTTCCGGCGATCTCCATGCGGTCCCGATACACCTTCAGCGAGCTGATCAGGATATCCTGGTTCCTGTAATCTTCCATCATCTGGTAAAGCCGCACGTTCTCTTCCGTAAAGAGCAGTTCTCCGGGCTCATGAGCCGCCGCGAAGGCGTCGAATTCCGGTTCGATGAAGCGCATCCAGTCACGCACATTATCAAACGGCAGGTCTTCCCCTTCCAGAAAGCCATACTCATTATACGTCCCGCGCATGCTGCAGGCGGTGCAGAAGAAATCATCCCCCTCGGTTTTGATGCTGTCCATAGCCTTGCAGCGGGGACAGATAAAGAGAATGTGGTCCATGCCGTAGGCGAGGTCTTTCCCTTTGTAGACCCAGCGCTTCTCCCGCTGCACATCGTAGGCGTTCTCATAGGTATCCCGGTTGATGATGTCCGTGATCTCCTTCGCGCTCATGCCCTTCAGCTGCTCTGAGCTGTAAACGCCCATGACTTTGCCATCCACATGGCCCTTGCGCAGGTGCTGCCTGGCCCAGCGGGGATAGGTGAAATAGCCGCCGCGGATGCGGTAGGTGACCAGCGCGCAGCCGGCCTTTTTGACCAGCTTTCCCAGGGCTTCCGGAGAAGGAATGGTCACCCCGTGGAAGGAGCGCTTCCCTTCGGGGTACATACAGATATTGTCGCCTTCGGAAACACGCTTCAGGATCTCCCGCATGGCGGAAAAGGATGCGCCGCCCTTCGGCAGCGGGATCGGATCCAGAAGAATGCGCAGGTATTTCCCGTAAGAAGGATTGCGCAGCAGATGCTCGCCGCAGACAAAGCTCATGTGTCCGCGGCAGGCCAGCGTAGTGAACAGCATATCCTCTTCCGTCGTATGATTGGACAGCATGATATACGGTTCCTTCAGCTTCGGCATTTTATCGGTCGTAAAGCCGTATTTGATCTTTGCCGCCAAAAAGCAATAGATCTTCAGCAGAGCATAGACGATCCTTGGCAATACTCTTCCCTTTCGTTCCATCCGCCTTTGCCTCCGTGTCTTCCGCCCGGATCACTGATTTACTCGATAAACATCGCGTCTCCGAAGGAGAAGAATCTATAACGTTCTTTGACCGCTTCCCTGTACGCCGCAAGGATATGTTCCCGTCCCGCCAGCGCGCTGACCAGCATCACCAGCGTGGATTTCGGCAGGTGGAAGTTGGTGATCAGGGCATCCACCATCTTGAAGCGGTAGCCGGGGTAGATAAAGATGTCCGTCCAGCCGCTGCAGGGTGAGATGCTTCCGTCTTCTTTTCCGGCACTTTCGAGCGTACGGCAGGAGGTGGTCCCTACGGCGATCACGCGGCCGCCCCGGGAGCGCGTCTCATTGATCAGGCGAGCAGCCTTCTCATCCACCTGATAAAACTCGGAATGCATATGGTGCTCTTCCACGGTCTCCGCCTTTACCGGCCGGAAGGTCCCGAGCCCCACATGCAGCGTGATCTCCGCAATATTCACACCCATCCCGCGGATCTCATCCAGCAGTTCTTTGGTAAAATGAAGCCCGGCGGTAGGCGCAGCAGCGCTGCCGTCATATTTGGCATAGACCGTCTGATAGCGGTTTTTATCTTTCAGTTCATGGGTGATATACGGCGGAAGCGGCATCTGTCCCAGTCTGTCCAGGATCTCTTCAAAGATCCCGTCGAAAGAAAAGCGAACGATCCGGTTTCCTTCCTCCACGATATCCACGACCTCTCCGGACAGCAGACCGTCTCCGAAGACGATCTTTGTGCCTATCCGCGCCTTCTTTCCGGGTTTGACCAGCGTCTCCCAGGTATTTTCCTTTCCTTCCACCCGCTTCAGAAGCAGCACCTCGATGGCGGCGCCTGTTCCTTCGCGGCTCCCGATCAGTCTGGCCGGGATCACCTTGGTATTGTTGATGACCAGGCAGTCTCCCGCCCGCAGCAGGGAAGGGATCTCGCGGAAGATGTGGTGTTCGATCTCTCCGCTGTCCTTATGCAGCAGCATAAGTCTGGAGGAAGCGCGGTCCTCCAGCGGGTCCTGTGCGATCAGCTCCCTCGGGAGCTCATAGTCAAAATCATTTACATTCATCGTGCTTTCCTTACTGTTTCCTGTCCTTATTCGAGCAGCGGCCCGAGAATAGCTTCCCGGGCCGCCTCAATGTATTCATTTCCGTTAACTGACTTTGCCTTACGGCCAGCTGATCTCATCATAAGACGAGACTACCCAGTCTTTGCTGACATACCCTTCGTAGTCGGATACCGCCTGAGCGTAATTGGAGCCGGGGTTCGTCTTCACATTGTCTTTTACCCGGTACCAGCCATCCGTCTCGCCGATCACGGTGAGGCAATAGCCGCGGGAGAAGTTCCAGATCACATTATCCTGTTCGGTCGTAGGGCCGGAACGCATTCTCAGCGAGCTGGCGTTGACATAGACAAGTTTTCCGCTGTCAACGGGCGTCACAGCCTCTGTCGATGCCGGCGGCACCACGGTATCTTCCGTACTGGCTTCGGTCGACGGCTTGAAATCATACCAGTTGCCGTCTTTGATCGCCTGCAGGTACTGCGCCAGAATATCGTTCGAGCTGACCGCATTGTTGTAACGCTGCTGGGTCTCCTTGACCGTCGTATCGGACAGCAGGGCTGCCGCAGCCAGAACATATTCGTAGATGCTCTTGTTTTCCTCTTTTTCCATCTCTGTCGTCGTCATCAGACGCAGAGAACCGGTATCCCCGGGAAGGGCGTAGAACCAGCCGATGGAAGGGACCGAGGCATCGATCATGCTGAGTTCGGTGTCATAGGTTGCGCAGATGACCGTTTCATTCTTGCCGATGCCGGGATACTGCTGCAGATCGATATCGGTATAATCTTTATAAATATTGGATTCAACGCTGAGCAGAGAAGCGTTGACCACGGCATCCGTTACCAGCACCTTGCGCATGGCTGACGCATCGCCTTCCTTCTTCGCGCCGAAATAGCCGTCCATCAGCTGTTTGACCTGGCTGTCGGCTTCGACCCTGGTCCAGGCCTTTTCCACTTTCTTTCCGCAGCGGGAAAGCAGAACGACGACGAGTGCCACGACGAGCACGGCCGCCGCGATCAGCGCGATCAGGCGCCAGTTCAGGTCGATCCCGCCTTTGGATTTCTTTTTCTTGGCGGCGGGCTTCCTGGCCGCAGCAGGTTTTCTTGCCGCAGTCTCAGCAGCCGGAGTCTTTTTCGCCGCAGAGGTCCCGGCTGACGCAGGCTGGCGTTTTGCCGTGCTCTGCGCGGCAGGCTTTCTTCCCGCATCACTTACGGAAGAAGTCGTTTTCCTGCGCTGTGAGGTCTCATCCCGCACAAAAATGATGGGCTGGATATCCTTATCGGACGGTTCATAGCTCTTGCTTGAAAAATCAATGTCGGTGAAATCGGAATCTGTATCTTCAAGATTAAAATTCCACTTGAATTCTTTGTTTTTATTCTCTGCCATGATAAACTCCTCTGTTGTCTGCGTAAATCAAAGCTATATAGATCGCGAAGTGATCCTCATGTATTATAGCGAACCACAGAATAAATGTCAAAAGTTTTTGCGAAAGTCTTGCGATTTATTTTGAATTGTTGTATGATACCCCTGCTTGCACCAGTAGCTCAGTGGATAGAGCGGCGGCCTCCGGAGCCACAGACGTAGGTTCGATTCCTATCTGGTGTATTTTCTTTTTCTCACTGTTTCACGTTTTACCCTTAGCGCAGCTGACGCTGCAATAAACGGAGAACGCATGACTATTCTTGATTTTACCGATGAGCTGCAGAAGGAACTTCGGCGGCTTCTTCCCGCGGGCGCGGATATCAGGATTTTGGGACAGCAGGCCCACGGATCCATCGAGATCTTCACCCCTGCCGATCTGATCTATCCTTCCTTCTCTCTTGCACACTGTTATCAGGATCATCAAAACGGAAAAAGTGCCGAAGCGATCGCTGCCGGCCTCCTCAGGATGTACTGCGCCGAAACGCTTCATCCCTTCTGCTCCGCGGAAGATTTCCCGGATCAGCAAAGCTTCCTTGACGCGCTCAGGCTGTATCCCTGCTCGGTTCAGACCGGAAAGAGGCTCATCCGGGGCATGCCGCAGCTTTCTCATCTTGGGATGGTATTCCTTTATACTGTCCGGCCTGATGCCTTCCCTGTCCTCGGCGACGCGCCGGTGACGGACGAACTGCTTGCCCGGCTCCGCGTCAGAGAAAGCGCCTTGCTTCCCGCTGCGCTCACGAACCTGCAGCGCGAGGAAGCAGCCCGGGTGATGCCGTTGTCTGACTATCTCGCCATGATCCGTGAGGACGGGTCCGCAGGAAGCCATCCGCTTCGTTTCCCCGCAGCTGCCGAGAAAAGCGATTATTATGTGCTCACCAACACGTCCGCATATCTCGGCGCGAGCGTGCTGTTGTATCCCGGGCTTGACCGCGTGCTTCTCCGCCGTTTCGGCGACTTTTATCTGCTCCCTTCAAGCGTTCATGAGCTGCTCATTCTGCCTGTGGATAAAGCCGGTAATCCGCAGCGCCTGAAAACGCTGATCCGCAGGGCGAACGCCGCATCGGCAGACGATCTTCTGGTCCTTTCGGATGAGCTGTACGCCTGCAGCGCGGAAAAAGGTCTTCACCTCTGCGTCTGATTTTTTTCTTGACATTTTCCCTCCTCAGGGTAAGATAAAAACGGCGGTCAGCCGCAAGGAGGGATTATGTTTGCCATAGGATTTGACAACGATCTGTATCTGCGAAAACAGTCTGAAATGATCCGCAGGCGTATCGACCAGTTCGGCGGAAAGCTCTATATGGAATTCGGAGGAAAGCTCTTCGATGATTATCATGCATCGCGCGTCCTGCCGGGTTTTCAGCCAGACAGCAAGATCCGCATGCTGATGCAGCTGGCCGATAAGGCGGAGATCGTCATCGTGATCAACGCCAACGATATCGAAAAGAATAAAGTCCGGGGAGACCTCGGCATTACTTACGATCTGGATGTGCTTCGTCTGATCGATGCCTTCCGCGGCAACGGGCTGACCGTAGGGAGCGTCGTCCTGACGCAGTACACGGGACAGCCTGCAGCCGATGCCTTCTACACCCGGCTGACCAATCTGGGCCTGAAATGCTATCACCACTATCTCATCGACGGCTATCCTCTGGATGTGGAAAACATCGTCAGCGAAAACGGCTTTGGGAAGAACGATTATATCGAGACCAGCCGCGAGCTGGTGGTCGTCACCGCACCGGGCCCCGGCAGCGGCAAAATGGCGACCTGCCTGAGCCAGCTCTATCACGAGCACAGGCACGGCATCAAAGCCGGCTACGCGAAATTTGAGACCTTCCCCATCTGGAATCTCCCCCTGAAGCATCCGGTCAACCTGGCCTATGAAGCCGCCACGGCAGATCTTAATGACGTCAATATGATCGACCCCTTCCATCTGGAAGCCTACGGCGTGACCACCGTCAACTACAACCGCGATGTGGAGATCTTCCCCGTTCTGCAGGCCATGTTTGAGCAGATCTACGGAGATAGTCCCTACAAGTCTCCCACCGACATGGGCGTCAATATGGCCGGCTACTGCATCGTCAATGACGAGATCGTCCGCAATGCCGCCAAACAGGAGATCATCCGCCGCTACTATACTGCGCTCTGCGACAAACGGATGGGCTACGGTTCCGATGATATCATCAACAAGATCAGCCTCGTCATGAAGCAGGCGGGGATCACCACCGAGGACCGCAGTGTGGTGCAGCCCGCCCTGGACCGGGCAGAAGCCACCGGAGCGCCGGCTATGGCGATCGAACTGAATGACGGCCGGATCATTACCGGCAAGACCTCTCCTCTTCTCGGCGCTGCATCGGCCTGTCTGCTCAACGCGCTGAAGGCGCTCGGCAGCATTCCCAAGGAAAAACTGCTGATGGCACCGGAAGTCATCGAACCCATCTGCCATCTGAAGACCGCGCATCTGGGGAACCATAATCCGCGCCTGCATACCGATGAAGTCCTGATCGCCCTGTCCATCTGCGCAAGTACCGATGAGGTGGCGGAGCAGGCCATGGAGCAGCTCTATAACCTTTACGGCTGCGAGGCACATTCCACGGTCATTCTTTCCCAGGTCGATGCGAGCACCTTCAAAAAGCTCGGGATCCACCTCACCTGCGAACCGAAGCATCAGACCAAAAAACTGTATCACAAGAAATAAAAAAGAGCCCTGCGGGGCTCTTTTTTTATGCGGTATGCGTCTTTAGGCGGTCTGTACCTTAAGGCGTCTCTTCTGCCTGATGGCCATCCTGACCACAACGATCAGCAGCAGGACCAGTCCTTCCAGAAACCTCACGGCAAATTCATAATCGGCAAAGTCCTGACTCACCCGCTCCATCACAAAATTGAAGAGGCAGAATCCTATGCTGCCGATAAGGATGATCAGGATATTTGCCCTGGAAAGGATCTCTTTCAGCGGCAGATCCGGAAAGATCAGCTTCAGCAGAATGACCATAACGGCAAGCAGGACCAGGGCCAGGATCAGAAAGGTCATGATCCTCGCGAGTGCCGGCCCGAGAAACAGCTTCCAGAGCGCGGCAAAGGCCTGTGTGATCCCCCATCCGAGCGCCCAGAGAGGGAGCCCGATCATGACCCTGACAAACAGAGGCAGATGCAGGATCATGGCACGGATGCGGGCAAAAAAGCCCTTTTTTTCCTCTTTTTCCTCCTGTACTTCCTGCTCTTCTTCAGCATCTTCGTCCGAACCGATCTCCATCACGATCGCCGGGGGTTCGTTTGCCGCAGGGTCTGCCAGCAGATCGTTCGGTGAGCCGAACAAACTGCTCACAAATACACCGGCGGCAGCGGTGAAGGCCATGGCTGCGCCGGCCAATTTCCGCCCGATCCGTTTCTTTTTCTTCTGAGACTGCTTTTCCTCACTTTGTTCGGAAGCCATTTTCTGCTCCTATCTGGCAAAAAACTCCTGAAAATCCGTCCAGCCTTCCTTAGTCAGCTGTTCCTTCTGGAATTTTTTGTTCTTGTTCATGGCCGTCACCAGTACGTCCGAGCCGGCCTGACGGGCCGCTGCCGCCTCCTGCCGGATCTGTGTCAGCTTCTCATCTGATACGCCTTTTTCGACCAGATAGACGATCCTCTTCCGGGCAGAAGGTACGGCATAGCCGTTTTCGAGCAGGATGGTGATCAGCCGTTCAAAGCCGACGGAGATCCCGCAGGCCGGAACGCTCTGCCCGGTAAATTTGCCGATCATTTCATCGTAGCGTCCGCCGCCGCCTGCCGCGGCGCCGAGCCCTGCCAGCTCGATCTCAAAGATCGGGCCGGTATAATAATTCATTCCCCGCACGAGCGTCGGGTCAAAACGAAGCTCGAACTCCACTGATGCTGCCGCGCCCACCTGCGTCATGATCCTGCGCAGGTTCGCGATCTCTTCGCTGACGGCGGCTGCAGGAACTTCCTCCGCCTTTTTCGTCAGCAGCTCCTCAAGTGCCGCCAGCTTGTCTTCCGCTGCGTTTAAGGTCTCGAACAGCAGCCGGAAGGACTCCGTCGTCTCCTCCGTAAAGCCGCCATCCCGCATCTCCGAGAGAACGCCTTCCAGACCGATCTTGTCCATCTTGTCCAGAATGATAAAGGCTTTATCGTAATTTTCCGGCGCGATGCCGCAGGCAGCCGCCATCGCCTTCAGGATCCGGCGATCATTGATGTGCAGGATAAAGCCGGCAAAGCCGAGCTTGCCGAGCAAAGTGGACGTCGCAAGCAGCAGATCGGTCTCGGCCGCGCTTGTGCCTTCGCCGAGAATATCGATATCGCACTGATAAAACTGACGGAAACGCCCGCGCTGCGGACGGTCGGCCCGGAATACCGGTCCTATCTGCAGCGCCTTGAAGGGCTTCGGCAGTTCCGCGGAATGCGCGGAATAATAGCGCACCAGTGGGACCGTCAAATCATAGCGCAGGCCGCTGTCCGAGAGATCGTCCTCGGTCTTCGCGCTTTCGAGCTTTAGCTTTTCCCCGCGCTTTAACACCTTAAAGATCAGCTTTTCGTTATCGCCGCCCTGTTTGCTCAAGAGGTTGCCGAGAGATTCCACGACGGGCGTCTCGATCGGCGTATAGCCGAAGCTTTCATAGGTGCTTTTGATCAGCCCGATCACATAGTCTCTCAAAGCCATTTCCCGGGGCAGGATATCCTTCATTCCGGTAACCGGATTTTTTGTCAGCGCCATAATCTTCTCTTCCTTTCGATCATTTCCTCGATCCTTTCGCCGTACTCTTTCAGATCCTTCACATCATCCGCCCGTTCGATGCGGCCGTCCGGATGCACCGCCTTGCTCACCGTTCCCGCGCCGAGCGCTGCGATGCTCTGTTTTTCCTCCATGATGAGGATATTGTAAAGGCCTGCCTTGCCCGGCTTTGCGAACCCCACGTTTTCCAGATTTCCGGCCATATTTTTCTGCCGGTAAAGGTAGTAGGGAACAAGGCCCATGCGCCCGGCCCCTTCGGAGGCGATGCGCATCATCTCTTCAGAATCGATCTGTCCCGGTCCGGGGATCACTGCGCCGTTTGCTTCCATCTTCAGGCGGGACGCGCGTTTTACCGCAAGCGCGTGAACCGTCAGTGAATCCGGCTGCAGAGCTTCGATCTGCCGGATGGTCTCTTCCATCTCCCGCGGTCCCTCGCCGGGAAGACCGAGGATCAGGTCCATATTGATATTGTCAAAGCCTTCTTCCCGCGCAAGCGTAAACGCCCTCACGGTCTCTTCCACGCTGTGACGCCGCCCGATGAGTTCCAGAGTCTTGTCATTCATGGTCTGAGGGTTGACCGAGATGCGGCTTACGCCGTGCTTTTTCAGTACCTGAAGCTTTTCACGGCTTATGCTGTCGGGTCGTCCGGCCTCGACGGTAAATTCCTGCAGGCGGCTCAGATCAAAGGTCTCCCCGATCTTGTCCAGCACCAGGTCCAGTTGCTCCGCACTGATCGCGGTAGGGGTCCCTCCACCGATATAGACGGTATCCAGGATCTTTCCCCGCATGATCACGGCGGTCTCTTCCATCTCATGGAAAAGCGCGCTCAGATAATCGTCCACCTTTCCGGCAAATGCAGCGATGGGATAGGCGGTAAAGCTGCAGTAAAGGCAGCGGCTCGGGCAGAACGGGATCCCGCAGTACAGGCTGTAGCCGTTTTCATAATGGATGCCGGCAAGCACCTTCTGTTCCTCCCGGGCGATCCGCACCGCAAGGTCCAGTTTTTCCTCCGAGATGAGGTAGCGTTCCTTCATCAGGCTGCGGAAGCCTTTTTCGGAAGCTGTATCATATTCCGGAACGCCTTCTTCCAGAAACGATGTGATCAGTTTGGTTGGGCGGATACCGGTAAGCGTTCCCCAGGGGAGTTCTTTTCCGCCGGTCAGCGCGGAAAGCTGGCGGTAAAAGGCCCGTTTTGTGGCATTTTTCCGCTCGCCCTTATCCGTGATCTCCGGAAATGCGGGGATCTCCAGCACGCTGTCATACACCAGTGCTTCTTCCGCATCGGGCCGGCGGTTCAGCCTCACCGGCTCCTCTCCCGGAAAGAAGCTGGTCATCAGCCCCCGTACATCATATTCAAATTCATCATTCCCGTCCGGGAAGTAAAAACCTACCATGCCTGTGTTTCCGATAGAGGATTATATTTCTGTTCAAACGCGATCGTCGTCGTTCCCATATGCCCGGGAAGAACGATCACATCGCCCGGGATCTCGCGCAGCAGCCTGCGCACCGACTGAATGATCTGAGCTGTGCTTCCGGTGGCAAGATCCGTCCTGCCGTAGGAGCCGCGAAACAGCGTATCACCGGAAAAAAGGATCCCTTCCTCCGGCAGGTAATAACAGCAGCTTCCCGCGGTATGGCCGGGCGTATGCAGGACCCTGACGGAGAAACCCGCAAGCTCCAGGATATCGCCTTCGGCAACTTCGTGATCCGCTTTGCAGACCGCCCGGAATCCGGCCAGGGACCGGGACCCGTTTGCCGCAGGATCGGCCATCAGTGCGTTTTCGCCGCGGTAGGCGTAAACAGGCAGTCTTTTTTCCGCAGCCAGCTCATCCGCTGCCGCCATATGGTCAAAATGGCCGTGCGTGAGCAGGATGGCCACAGGAACCGCCCCAGCCTTTTTGCACATCGCATCGATCGCTTCCGCTTCATCCGCGGGATCGATCAGCAGCGCCTCTCCGGTCTCCTTGTTTTTCAGCAGATAGACATTGGTCCCGACAACGCCGAGGACCGCATGATAGATCGCACCTTTTTCCATAGCTTATCCCACCGAACGAGTCACGTCTTCGATTCCGTCGATCTGTCTGATCTTGTTCATGACCGTCTTGATCTCTTCCAGGCCTTTTGTCTGGAACTGCAGATCGATCGTGGCCAGTTCGTTTTTCCCGGCATGGGTGGTCAGCCCGCTGATATCGATCCCGGCTTCCGCAAGGACCCGGGACAGGTCGGCAAGCAGACCGATCCGGTTCGAGGCGTAGATGCGCAGATCCGCCACATAGCGTTCGCCGTCGTCTTCTTCCGCGGCAGACCATTCGGCTTCGATCAGACGGGAGCGCTCGGATTCCGGCATATGCAGCACATTGATGCAGTCGGTGCGGTGGATGGAGATCCCTCTTCCGCGGGTGATAAAACCGACGATCTCATCGCCGGGGATGGGACTGCAGCATTTGCTGAAGTGAACGGCCAGATCCTGCAGGCCTTCCACCACGATGCCTCCCTTATTGCGGGCAACGGTCTTTTTGCTGCTTTCCTGCGCGGCTTCCATGACCTGTTCGTCGGTGATATGCCGCGCGTCATCCTTCTTTTTCTCTTCGATGAGCTTATTGACGACCTGGCCTTCCTTAAGGCCGCCGTGGCCGACGGAGGCCATGACCGAGTTCCAGTCCTGGAAGCCGTACTTCTGCATTACCTTTTTCTGGTATTCCGGCTTCATCAGGTCTGCCTGGACATAGCCCTTGCTCTTGCAGTAGGCCGCGATCAGGTCCTTGCCTTTGTCAATGTTCTCTTCCTTGTTCTGGCTCTTGAACCACTGATTGATCTTGTTCCGCGCCTGGGTGGATTTGACGATATTCAGCCAGTCGCGGCTCGGTCCCTTGGAGTTCTGCGAGGTGATGATTTCCACCTTGTCGCCGTTGTGGATCACGTAGTCGATGGGGACCAGCTTGTCGTTCACGCGGGCGCCGACCATCTTGTTGCCGACCGCGCTGTGGATGCTGTAGGCAAGGTCGATCGGCGTGGAGCCCTGAGGTAGGTTCTTGACATCGCCCTTCGGCGTGAAGCAGTAGACTGTCTCGGTAAAGATGTCCAGATCGCTCTTGATGGTATCGAGGAACTCGGTATTGTCCGACATATCCCGCTGCCATTCCAGGATCTGGCGCAGCCAGTTGAGCTTTTCCTCCTCTTTCGTGCTCTCGCCGGAGGTTTTTCCCTCTTTGTATTTCCAGTGCGCGGCAACGCCGTATTCGGCCGTGCGGTGCATCTCGAAGGTCCGGATCTGGATCTCAAAGGGGATGCCTTCCCGCCCCATGACCGTGGTATGCAGCGACTGGTACATATTCGCCTTGGGGATCGCGATGTAGTCCTTAAACCGTCCGGGCATGGGCGTGTAGATCTCGTGGATCAGGCCCAGCACCGCATAGCAGTCCTGCACCGTATCCACCAGCACGCGCACGGCAAAGAGATCATAGATCTCATCCAGAGTCTTGTTCTGGATGAGCATCTTCTTGTAGATGCTGAAAATATGCTTGATGCGCCCGTAGACCTGCGCCTTGATCCCTGCGTGTGCAAGGTGTTCGGTGATATTCTGCACCGTGGACTGGATAAACGCTTCCCGGTCATGTGCCTTTTCATCGATCTCGCGCACCAGCTTCAGATACTTTTCCGGCTCCAGATAGGCCAGGCTCAAATTGTCCAGCTCCATCTTGACGCGGAAGATCCCGAGACGGTCCGCAAGCGGGGCGTAGATATCCAGGGTCTCCGCCGCCTTCTCGCGCTGCTTTTCCGCCTTCTGGTATTCCAGCGTACGCATGTTGTGCAGGCGGTC